>NZ_JBLVXX010000008.1:0-148074 GCF_048283985.1 Enterobacter cloacae complex sp. 6730903
GAGGTTAGTCGTCGGCAGCGTCAGATGTGTATAAGAGACAGGTGCTATACCTTATAGCACAGGCTAATTTTGCTTTGATTTTAATCACCTCAGGAGACTTCTGCGATGCATCCACGGCAAGGATTGAAGCGACTGTTGCTCGGCGCGCTACTCATGACCGCGACCACGACCGGCGCGCTGGCGGCTGAAAAGTTCCAGGTCATCACCACTTTTACCGTTATTGCTGATATGGCGAAAAACGTGGCGGGGGATGCCGCAGAGGTCACCTCCATTACCAAACCGGGCGCGGAAATTCACGAATACCAGCCCACCCCGGGCGATATCAAACGTGCGCAGAAGGCGCAGCTGATCCTGGCGAACGGCATGAACCTGGAGCTGTGGTTCCAGCGCTTTTATCAGCATCTGAACGGCGTGCCGGAGGTGATTGTCACCAAAGGCATCACCCCGATGGGCATCAGCGAAGGGCCGTATAACGGCAAACCCAATCCGCACGCGTGGATGTCGCCGGACAACGCCCTGATTTACGTCGATAACATCCGCGACGCGCTGGTGAAGTACGATCCGGCCAACGCCCAGACCTACCAGCGCAATGCGGAAGCCTACAAGCAGAAGATCACCGCCACTCTCGCACCGCTGCGCAAGCAGGTCGCGGAGATCCCGGAAGACAAGCGCTGGATGGTGACCAGTGAAGGCGCTTTTTCCTATCTGGCGCGGGATTTGGGCCTGAAGGAGCTGTACCTGTGGCCGATCAACGCCGATCAGCAGGGCACGCCCCAGCAGGTGCGCAAGGTTATCGATCTGGTGAAAAAACATCGCATCCCGGCGGTGTTCAGCGAAAGCACGGTCTCGGATAAACCCGCCCGTCAGGTGGCGCGGGAAACCGGCGCCCACTACGGCGGCGTGCTGTACGTTGACTCCCTGAGCGCGGAAAACGGTCCGGTGCCGACCTATATCGATCTGCTGAACGTCACCACCCGCACGCTGGTGCAGGGCATCCGTGACGGGATGAAGGAGTAACCATGCAGAAGGGGATTGTTGTAACCGACGTGACCGTGACCTACCGCAACGGCCACACGGCGCTGCGTGACGCGTCGTTCAGCGTGCCGGGCGGATCGATTGCCGCCCTGGTGGGGGTGAACGGTTCCGGCAAGTCCACGTTGTTTAAGGCGGTGATGGGGTTTGTGCGGGCGGCGAGCGGCACTATCTCCATTCTGGGGTTGCCGCCTCACCAGGCGCTGCGTCAGAACCTGGTCGCCTACGTGCCGCAGTCGGAAGAGGTCGACTGGTCGTTTCCGGTGCTGGTCGAAGACGTGGTGATGATGGGCCGCTACGGGCATATGGGGTTTCTGCGTCGGCCCAAAGAATGCGATAAGCAGATCGTCACCGATGCCCTGAAGCGCGTGGATATGCTTGAGCTGCGCCATCGGCAGATTGGCGAACTGTCCGGAGGCCAAAAGAAGCGCGTGTTTCTGGCGCGGGCGATTGCCCAGCAGGGCGAAGTGATCCTGCTCGACGAGCCGTTTACCGGCGTGGACGTCAAAACCGAAGCCAGGATCATCAGCCTGCTGCGGGAGCTGCGCGACGAGGGCAAAACCATGCTGGTCTCGACCCACAATCTGGGCTCGGTCACAGAATTCTGCGATTACACGGTGATGGTCAAAGGCACCGTGCTGGCGAGCGGCCCGACGGAAACCACCTTCACCGCCGAGAAACTTGAGCACGCCTTCAGCGGCGTGCTGCGCCACGTGGTGCTCAGCGGTTCGGAAGATCGCATTATTACCGACGACGAGCGCCCCTTCGTCACGCACCGTCAGGAGGCCAAATGAACGCGCTTCTCGAACCCTTCGGCTACGAGTACATGCTCAACGCGATGTGGGTCTCGGCGATGGTAGGCGGGCTGTGCGCGTTTCTCTCCTGCTATCTGATGCTCAAAGGCTGGTCGCTGATCGGCGATGCGCTGTCGCACTCCATCGTGCCAGGCGTGGCGGGTGCTTATATGCTCGGGCTGCCGTTCTCGCTGGGGGCGTTTTTATCGGGCGGGCTGGCGGCGGGCAGCATGCTGTTTCTCAACCAGCGCAGCCGTCTGAAGGAGGACGCCATTATCGGGCTGATCTTCTCCTCCTTTTTCGGACTGGGGCTGTTTATGGTCTCGCTCAACCCGACATCGGTGAACATTCAGACCATCGTCCTCGGCAATATTCTGGCTATCGCCCCGCAAGATATCGTCCAGCTGGCGATTATCGGCGTAGTGTCGATGGTTATCCTGCTGTTCAAATGGAAAGATCTGATGGTGACCTTTTTTGATGAGAACCACGCCCGCGCCATCGGCCTGCGCCCGGAACGCCTGAAAATTCTCTTCTTTACGCTGCTGGCGGTCTCTACCGTGGCGGCGCTGCAAACCGTCGGCGCATTTCTGGTGATCTGTCTGGTGGTCACGCCCGGCGCGACCGCGTGGCTGCTGACCGACCGCTTCCCGCGCCTGCTGATGATTGCGGTCGCCATTGGCAGCATCACCAGCTTCCTCGGCGCGTGGGCCAGTTATTACCTGGACGGCGCCACCGGCGGCATTATCGTGGTCGCCCAGACGCTGCTGTTCCTGATGGCGTTCGTCTTTGCGCCGAAGCACGGGCTGCTTGCCAGCCGTCGTCGGGCGCGGGAGGCACACCCATGTTGACGCTGCTTCTCGAACCGTTCCAGTTTGCGTTTATGAACAACGCGCTGCTGATTTCACTCCTGGTGGCCGTGCCCTGCGCGCTGCTGTCGGTTTTTCTGGTGCTGAAAGGCTGGGCGCTGATGGGCGACGCCATGAGCCACGCGGTGTTTCCCGGCGTCGTGCTGGCCTGGATGATGGGCCTGCCGCTGGCGCTGGGGGCATTCGTGGCCGGTCTGTTCTGCGCGGTCGCCACCGGATACCTGAAGGATAACAGCCGCATCAAGCAGGATACGGTCATGGGGATCGTCTTTTCCGGCATGTTCGGCGCCGGGCTGATCCTCTATATCGCCGTCAAACCTGAGGTGCATCTCGACCACATTCTGTTCGGCGATATGCTGGGTATTAACGGGATGGACATTCTGCAAAGCGGTCTCGTCGCGGGGCTGATTGCGCTGGTGATTGGCCTGAAGTGGCGCGATTTTCTGCTGTTCTGCTTTGACTATCAGCAGGCGCAGGCGAGCGGCCTGCGCACCCGCTGGCTGCACTACGGCTTACTGTGCATGGTTTCGCTGACCATCGTTGCGACGCTGAAAGCGGTGGGGATCATTCTGTCGATTTCCCTGCTGATTGCGCCCGGCGCGGTGGCGGTGCTGATTACTCGACGCTTTCACACGGCGTTGCTGGTGGCGGTCGCCGTTTCAGCCCTCGTGTCGGTAAGCGGCGTGTATGCCTCGTTTTATCTCGACAGCGCGCCTGCACCGACCATTGTGGTCCTGTTCGCGATGGTGTTTATCGTGACGTTTGTGGTGACCAGCGTGAAGGCGCGTCGCCTGGAGCGTGTGACAGCAGGGTGATGACCTGTTCGCCGTGCTGCTGCCAGTGCAGGGGGAAGGCGGTGCCTTCGTTAAAGCCAGCCAGTTGACGGGTCAACGCCAGCGTGAGCGTCTTGTCGTCGAGCCTGGTAACGCGGGCGCAGTCAAAACCCATATATGATTTCACCTGCGGAAAGAGGGCCTTGAACAGGCTCTCTTTGGCGCTGAAGACCAGCGTCAGGGCGAGGGCGAACGGGTATCCCAGGCGGGAAAACACAGGTTCTTCCTGCGTATCAATAATGCCGTCTTTGATTTCCCTGGCTTCGTTTTCGGAGAGGATCGTTTCACAATCGATGCCGATAAGCGCCGGGTATTGCGTGACGACGGCTATCGCCTGCGTGCCGCTGTGGGTGATGCTGCCGGAAATACCGTGCGGCCAGAGCGGTTCCCCGCTGGGGCCGATGGCGGGAACAGTGCGATCGTTTAATGCGTGCGCGGCGGCGATGCGGCCTGCGAGGTGGTCGGCCTTGCGTTTGCGTCCGGCGTCAGCGAGCTGGGCGTGATGGGGGAGCCAGAGGAGATCGGCGTCGGTGAAGGTGGTGGGGTCGAAAGTGATGCGGTGGAGGGTGTGGCCGGCGAGAGAAAATGTGCTGTGGTTTGTGTGCATGGTTTTCCCTTCAGTATTGTGCGGCCTGATGCCCTCACCCCGGCCCTCTCCCACAGGGAGAGGGGGAAGTCATTGCCTATATCAGAACCTCGTATTCACGCTCATGTACCAGGTGCGACCCGGCTCATTATACGTATACGCACCCGCACCGTACATATACGCACCCGTCGTGGTATTACCCGTGGTCTGGGCATTACCCGCGCGCCACTGGCGCTTGTCGAATACGTTGTCCACGCCGCCGGTCAGGCTGACGTTTTTGGTCACGTCCCAGGTCGCGCTCAGGCCAACGATGCTGTACGGGCTGACTTCGTCTTTCTCAGACCCGGTCACCGGCTGACCTTTGTAGTTGTACTTCTTCGGCTGCTGCTTGCCGTACCAGGTGAAGGTCGACTGCAATGACACATCCTGACGTACCTGCCAGCTCAGGGTAGAGTTCAGCGTGTACTCCGGGATGATCGACAGACGATCGCCGGTCTCCTTGTTCTTGCTTTGCAGCATGTAGGTGATGTTGTTGGTCCAGTTGATGGTGTCGCTGACCGGCACGTTCAGGGAGCCTTCCAGACCTTCCACTACCGCCTTCGGCACGTTTTCCCACTGGTAGATATCGGTGGTGACTTTGCCGGTGGACGTCTGGCCAATCGGCGCGTAGCCCGCTTCAATCTTGTTGCGGTAGTCGTTGCGGAACCAGGTCACGCCCGCCAGCCAGCCGTCGCGTTTCCACTCCAGGCCAATCTCTTTGTTGATACTGGTTTCCGCTTTCAGATCGTCGTTACCCATCATGTAGCAGCCCACGCCGTCGGAACTGGCGTAGCAGCCCTGGCCTTTGCTGTACAGCAGGTAGTTCGGGTTGGTCTGATACAGGCTCGGCGCTTTATAGGCGCGCGCGATGCCCATCTTCAGGGTGAAGTCATCCCCCAGACCTTGCGACAGGTTCAGGGACGGGCTCCAGTTATTACCCACAATAGTATGGTGGTCGAAGCGCAGGGCAGGGGTCAGCATGGTGCTGTCGGTCAGCTCCATGTTGTTTTCGGCGAACAGGGAGAAGATCTCCGCTGAGGTGTACGGGCTACGGTCTTCGCTCATGCCCGGGATAGTGCCGCCCTGCTGGGTTTGCGAGAAGGAGGTCGAGTCCTTCATGCGCTGCTGGTTCCACTCGGTGCCGAGCGTCAGGTTCTGGTTCACAATGAAATCAATCGGCAGGTTGATTTCGCTGTGCAGCATCACGTCGGCCAGATCGGTATCGGTGAACTTATTGCTGTTGAACAGGCCTTCCAGACCGCCCGCCAGCCCTTCACCCAGACGAGAGTTGCGGGTGTGCTCGTACTGCGCCCAGTTGCTGGTGGTGATGCCGTTATCCCAGCCGCCGTTCCAGGTCACCGCGAAGTTCTGACGATAGATACGGTTAGTCTCTTTACCGTAGTTTTTCTTCACCAGCGCGTTGTCGTTGTTGGTGTTCTGCGTGTCACCCGCATACAGGTTGTTCTGGCGGCTGTAGCCCGCTTCAAACTCCAGCGACTGCATCGGTGCGAAGTCCCAGCGCACCACGCCGTTGATGTCTTTATTTTCCACCCCTTCACGGCCTGCGGGCAGGGTGTTGGCGTAAGCGCCCGTGCGATCGGACTGATGACCCTGGTTGATATCCCACGCGTCGGCCTGGGTTTTATCCAGGTTACCGTACATGCGGAAGCTGAAATCCCCGCCCAGCGGGCCGCTCAGGCTGAAGTTGGTGCGTTTGGTGGAACCTTCGTCTTTATGCTCTGGCGCGTTCAGATAGGTGTTCCAGGAGCCGTGCCACTGGTCGTCGAATTTTTTGGTGATGATGTTCACCACGCCGCCCGCCGCGCCGTTACCGTAGCGGGCAGCAGCCGGGCCACGGATCACTTCGATGCGCTCGATCATCTCCGGCGGGACCCAGCCGGTATCGCCGCGGGTATCACGCTCGCCGCGCCAGCCCAGACGGATGGAGTTGCGGCTGGTGACCGGCTTGCCGTCAATCAGGATCAGGGTGTTTTCCGGGCCCATGCCGCGAATGTCAATCTGACGGTTGTTCCCGCGCTGGCCGCTGGTGGAGTTGCCGGTCAGGTTAACGCCCGGCATGGTGCGGATGATTTCCGCCACGTCGCGCGCGGGCGGGTTTTTGCGGATCTCGTCGGCGGTGATGGTCGACACGCCCGGCGCCTGCAAATTCTGCTCGGCGGCGGTGATCACCATGGTGTCTTCGTGCTGCGCGGAGGCGGTGTTGTCGTCTGCCATGGCGGGCAGCGCGACACCATAAATCCCTAAATTGACCAGCAAGGCCAGAGAGTGAATCTTCTTATTCATTGTACGTCCCGCTTTTATGGTTAATTAATGAGCGCGCTTCCCACAGCGCGGGCATTACGCTATTGCAAATGAAAATAGTTATCAATAATATTATCAATAAAATTTGCTCTGCAACAAAAAAGACTGTTAAACATGGGGTTATAAGGGTGACGGCGTTAACAACCGGAAGTGAAGCGTGGTGGCAGGCGAAAAACGGGCCGGAACGGGAACGTCATCAGGAAAACTATCGCGTGACATTCTGGTGGCGGGACCCGGCGGGAACGCAGAAAACGTCGACGGTGAAACGCGTCTGGCTCTACGTCACCGGCGTGACCGATCACCATCAAAATGCCCGTCCGCAGTCCCTTGAACGTATCCCGGATACCGACGTCTGGCAGTGGCAGGGCGAGTTCAGCCCGGAATGGCGCGGCAGCTACTGTTTTATCCCCTCCGATAATGAAAACGATTTTGCCAGCGCAGTGTTTGACGGCGAGCAGCCGGACCGCATGGCGCTGCGGGAAGGCTGGCGCAAACTGCTGCCGCACGCGGTGTCCGACCCGCTGAATGCCCAGAGCTGGCGCGGCGGGCGCGGGCACGCCGTCTCGGCGCTGGAGATGCCGGAGGCGCCCGTACAGCCCGGCTGGAACCATCCCGATACCCCTTACAAAAAGCCTGTCTGCATTGAGTGGCACAGCGCGCGTCTGAAGAACCGTCGCCGCGTGTGGATTTTTACCACCGGGGATGAAAGCCCTAAGCGCCCGCTGGCGGTGCTGCTCGACGGGCAGTTCTGGGCCGAAAGCATGCCCGTCTGGCCTGCGCTGGCGTCGCTCACCCATGAAGGCAAACTGCCGCCTGCGGTCTATGTCTTAATCGACGTGATTGACACCGCACACCGCAGCCGCGAGCTGCCGTGTAACCCTGATTTCTGGCTGGCGGTGCAGGACGAACTCCTCCCGCAGGTGAAAAGCATGGCCCCGTTCAGTGACCGCGCCGACCATACCGTGGTGGCGGGCCAGAGCTTCGGCGGTCTTTCCTCCCTCTACGCGGGCCTCAACTGGCCGCAGCGTTTTGGCTGCATTCTCAGCCAGTCCGGATCCTACTGGTGGCCGCACCGCGGCGCGCAGCTGGACGGGCTGCTCATCGAACAACTCAAAGCGGGTGAAAAAACCGCTCGCGGGCTGCGCATCGTCCTTGAGGCCGGGCGCAACGAACCGCTTATCTTGCGCGCAAACCAGGCGATCCTCGCCGAACTACACACTCAGCAACCGGTTTTCTGGCGTCAGGTTGACGGCGGACACGATGCGCTTTGCTGGCGCGGTGGGCTGACGCAGGGGCTGATGACCCTCTGGCAGCCGCTTATTCAATAACGGAGTCTGTATGGAATTCAGCAATCCTTTCGATAATCCGCAGGGACAGTTCGCCATTTTGCAAAATGACCAGGGGCAGTACAGCCTGTGGCCGCAGCAGTGCGAGTTGCCCGCGGGCTGGCGCGTGGTCTGCGAACCGCAATCTCAGGAGGCGTGCCAGCAGTGGCTGGCGGAACAGTGGCAGACGCTTGAGCCGTCTTATTTTGCGGGGGAGCGCGCATGAACCGTCTCCCTCTTGTCGCCGCCCAGCCGGGGATCTGGATGGCAGAGCAGCTTTCCTCCCTGCCAAACGCCTGGAGCGTCGCGCACTACACCGAACTGAAAGGCGCTATCGATGCGCCATTGCTGGCAAAAGCCATCGCTGAAGGCATGATGCAGGCCGACACGCTGCGGATGCGTTTTGCCGAAGATAACGGAGAGGTGTGGCAGTGGATCGATGAGGCCATGATCCTGCCGGAGCCGTCCATCGTGCGCGTTGACTGCCACGACGCCGCCGTGGCGCTGATGGAGGCCGATCTCAACCAGAACCTGCGCGTCGACAGCGGTCAGCCGCTGGCGTTTCACCAGCTGATTCAGGTGGGAGAAAGCCACTGGTACTGGTATCAGCGCTATCATCATCTGGTGGTGGATGGCTTCAGTTTCCCGGCTATTACCCGTCAGATCGCCGCCATTTACGCTGCGTGGCAGAGAGGTGAACCCTCGCCCGCCTCCCCGTTCACCCCGTTCGCCGAGGTGGTGGAGGAGTATCAGCGCTATCGCGACAGCGAGGCGTATCAGCGCGACGGTGCTTTCTGGGCCGAACAACGCAAACAGCTTCCTTCTCCGGTCTCGCTCTCTTCCGCGCCGCTGCCGGGTCGCACCGCCACCACCGACATCCTGCGCCTGAAAATTGCGATGGACGGCTATGCGTTCAGCCAGCTTGCACAGATGGCAGGCCAGGCGCAGCGTACCGATCTGGCCCTTGCGCTGGTGGCGCTGTGGCTGGGCCGTCTGACCGGACGGCTGGACTACGCCGCCGGGTTTATCTTTATGCGCCGCATGGGCTCCGCCGCGCTGACCGCGACCGGACCGGTGCTCAACGTCCTGCCGCTGGCGGTCAATATCGATCCGCAGGAGAGCCTGCCGACGCTGGCGCTGCGCCTGGCGAACCAGCTGAAAAAGATGCGCCGCCATCAGCGTTACGACGCCGAGCAGATCGTGCGCGACAGCGGGAAGGCCGCAGGCGACGAAGCCCTGTTTGGTCCGGTGCTGAACGTCAAGGTGTTCGATTATCAGCTGGATATCGACGGCGTGGAGGCCATGACCCACACGCTGGCGACCGGCCCGGTGAACGATCTGGAGCTGGCGCTGTTCCCGGACGAGCAGGGCGGACTGAGTATTGAGATCCTCGCCAACGGGCAGCGTTACGACGAGGCGACGCTGAAGGGACACGCGGCGCGCCTGAACGCAATGCTGATGCAGTTTGCCGCCAATCCGGACCTGCGCTGCGGCGACGTGGAAACCGTATCAGAGCATGAATACGTCCGGCTGGCGCGCATCAACGATACCGGGCTGGCGCTGCCGTCCACCACGCTGGCGGATCTGGTGGCGGAGCAGGCGAGCAAAACGCCGGACGCCCCCGCGCTGGCGGATGCCCATACTGAACTGAACTACCGCCAGATGCGCGAGCAGGTAGTCGCACTGGCAAACCTGCTGCGCGCGCGCGGCGTGAAGCCGGGCGACAGCGTGGCGGTGGCGCTCCCGCGCTCGGTGTTCCTGACCCTGGCGCTGCACGGGATTGTTGAAGCTGGCGCCGCCTGGCTGCCGCTGGATACCGGTTATCCGGACGACCGTCTGCGAATGATGCTGGAGGACGCGAAGCCGTCGCTGCTCATTACCACCGACGAGCAGCTTCCGCGCTTTAACGATCTGCCGATCGCCACCTTTAGTTACAACACACTATTACCGGCCACCGATGCTGAACCTCTGCGGCTGGCGAAGCCGGAGCAGACCGCGTACATCATCTTTACTTCCGGTTCGACGGGACGTCCAAAAGGGGTGATGGTCGGCCATACCGCCATCGTTAACCGCCTGAAGTGGATGCAGGATCATTATCCACTGACGGCGCATGACGTGGTGGCGCAGAAAACGCCGTGCAGCTTTGACGTGTCGGTGTGGGAGTTCTGGTGGCCGTTTATCGCCGGGGCGAAGCTGGTGATGGCCGAGCCGGACGCGCACCGCGATCCGCAGGCGATGCAGAACTTCTTCGCAGAATATGGCGTAACCACCACCCACTTCGTGCCGTCAATGCTGGCGGCGTTCGTCGCCTCGCTGACGCCGGAAAACGTCGACTGTTGCAGGACGCTAAAGCAGGTGTTCTGTAGCGGCGAGGCGTTGCCGACTGCGCTGTGTCGCGAGTGGGAACAGCTCACCCATGCGCCGCTGCATAACCTCTATGGCCCGACCGAAGCGGCGGTGGACGTCAGCTGGTATCCGGCGTACGGCCCCGAGCTGGCGGCGGTGAAAGGCAACAGCGTGCCTATCGGCTTCCCGGTGTGGAATACGGGGCTGCGCATTCTGGACGCGATGATGCGCCCGGTGCCGTTCGGCGTGGCGGGAGATCTGTATCTGACCGGCATTCAGCTGGCGCAGGGGTATCTGGGCCGTCCGGACCTCACCGCCAGCCGCTTTATTGCCGATCCGTTTGCCCCCGGCGAGCGAATGTACCGCACCGGGGACGTTGCCCGCTGGCTGGACAACGGCGCGGTGGAATATCTGGGCCGCAGCGACGATCAGCTGAAAATCCGCGGACAGCGCATCGAGCTGGGCGAAATCGACCAGGCGATGCTTGCGCTGCCGGATGTGGCTCAGGCCGTGGCGCACGCCTGCGTGTTCAACCAGGCGGCTGCCACGGGCGGCGATGCCCGCCAGCTGGTGGGGTACGTTGTCTCCGAATCCGGCTTACCGCTGGATCGTGACGCGCTGCTTGCATCACTCAAAGCCCAGCTGCCGCCACATATGGTGCCGGTGGTGCTGCTGCAAATCAGCGCGTTGCCGTTAAGCGCCAACGGCAAGCTGGATCGCAAGGCGTTGCCGCTGCCGGAGCTGACCAGCAAAACTTCCGGTCGCGCGCCTGAGACGCAAACCGAAGTCGCCGTGGCGCAGGCGTTTTCTGCCCTGCTGGGCTGCGCGGTGAACGATATCGAAGCCGATTTTTTTGCCCTCGGCGGCCACTCGCTGCTGGCGATGCGTCTCGCGGCTCAGCTTAGCCGTGCGTTCAGCCGCAAGGTCACGCCGGGGCAGATTATGGTCGCCTCGACGGTGAGTAAGCTTAGCGCCCTGCTGGACTCGCAGATGAGCGACGAGCAGGCGCAGCGTCTGGGGTATGAAACTGTTCTCCCGCTGCGTGAAAGCAACGGCCCGACGCTGTTCTGCTTCCATCCGGCGTCCGGCTTTGCCTGGCAGTTTAGCGTCCTGGCGCGCTACCTCAGCCCGCGCTGGTCAATCGTCGGCATTCAGTCGCCGCGCCCGGACGGGCCGATGCAGCAGTGTGCGGATCTCGATGCGGTGATCGAGCATCATCTGAACACGTTGCGTAAGCAACAGCCGCAGGGGCCGTATTATCTGTTCGGCTATTCCCTCGGCGGCACGCTGGCGCAGGGCATTGCGGCGCGCCTGCGCGAGCAGGGTGAAGACGTAGCGTTCCTCGGCCTGCTGGATACCTGGCCGCCGGAAACCCAGAACTGGGCGGAGAAAGAGGCCAACGGCCTCGATCCGGAGGTGCTGGCGGAAATTGAGCGCGAACGTCAGGCGTTTATTGCCGCCCAGCAGGGGCAGGGCTCCAGCGAGTTGTTTAACGCTATCGAAGGCAACTACACCGACGCGGTGCGGCTGCTCACCACGGCACACAGCGCGCGGTTTGACGGTAAAGCGACGCTGTTTGTCGCCGAGCGAACGCGAACCCTGGATCCGCAGGTCGCGTGGGCGCCGTGGGTGGGTGAGCTGGAGGTGTACAGCCAGGACTGCGCCCACGTGGATATTATTTCACCGCAGGCGTTTGAGAAGATTGGGCCGGTACTGAAGGAAATTTTAGGATAGTGCAAATGCCCGGTGGCGCTGCGCTTACCGGGCCTACGGGAGCGGAATGTAGGCCGGGTAAGGCGTAGCCGCCACCCGGCAATTACCGCCGACCTAACGGCACCACCAGCGGCGTACCCGCCACCGGATCGTCAATAATCATGCAGCGCATGCCGTAGATCCGCGCGATCAGATCCGGCGTCACAATCTCCTTCGGCGCGCCCTGCGCCACAATCTCGCCGTCGCGCAGCGCAATCAGATGCGTCGCGTAGCGGCACGCCTGGTTTAAATCATGCAGCACCGCCGCCAGGGTATACCCCTGCGTGCGGTTCAGTTCGCTCAGCAGCTCCAGCAGGTCAATCTGATGGCTGATATCGAGCCACGTCGTCGGCTCGTCCAGCAGCATGATCGAGGTTTCCTGTGCCAGCACCATCGCGATCCACGCGCGCTGGCGCTGTCCGCCGGAGAGGGTATCGACGCTTTGCCGGGCGAGATCGGTGATGCCCGTCGCCTGCATCGCGCGCGTCACGGCCTCGTCGTCCTCCTTGCGCCAGCGGGTAAACAGCGGCTGGTGCGGATAGCGCCCGCGCGAGACCAGCTCCTGCACGGTAATATCCCCCGGCGTGGTGGCGTTTTGCGCCAGCAGTCCGATGCGTCGCGCCACCTCTTTGCTGGCGAAGCGCTGGATCTGCTCCCCGTCGAGGAACACGCTGCCCTCAACCGGCGACATCAGGCGGCTCAGCGTGCGCAGCAATGTCGATTTGCCGCAGCCGTTTGGCCCGATAATGGCGGTGAAGTGGCCGTCCGGAATGGCAACGGATAAGTCCCGGGCAATGATTTTTTTACCGTAGCCGAGGGTCAAGTTTTCGCCGCGCAAGCGGGGTGTTGAATCTGTCATTTCTTGCGTGACTCCTGAACGAGCAAGACGATGAGGTAAATCCCGCCGAGGCTGACGGTCACCACGCCCACCGGCAGTTGATAAGGCGTAAACAGCCGCTGGGCGCAGAGATCGGCGGCCAGCAGCAGAAGCGCGCCGCACAGCGCCGCCTGGGTTAAGCCCCAGCGCGCGGTGCCGCTAAGTCGCCGCGCGATATGGGGCGCGACAAGGGCAATAAACGAGATCGGCCCGGCGATGGCGGTAGACGCTGCGGTCAGCAAGACCGCCACCAGCATCAGCATCAGGCGCGAGCGCTCTACGCTCACGCCCAGCGCGCAGGCGCTGTCGTCGCCCATCTCCAGCAGCCGCATGCGCCTGACCAGCAGCAACGCGCCAATAAACATCAGGATAATCAGCGGCGCGGCGGGCCAGGTTTTTCCCCACGTCAGACCATTGAGGGAACCGGCGTACCACAGCCCGGCGGAGAGTGCGGTTTCCAGCGACGCCTGTAGCAGAAGCCAGGTGTTAAACGCCATCAGCATCGCGCGGATGCCGATCCCGATGATGATCAGGCGGAAGGTGTCGATGCCGTTGCGCCAGGCCAGGGCCCAGATAAGCAGGGAGGTGAGAATGCCGCCCGCCATGGCCGTAAAGGTAATGGCCGTGAGATGCTGCCCGAACAGCACCATCGCTACCAGCACGCCGCTCCACGCGCCGGTATTCAGGCCCATCACGTCCGGACTGCCGAGGGGGTTACGCATCAGTGACTGGAATATCGCGCCGCTGACGCCAAGCGCCGCGCCGACCAGGATCGCCATCGCCACGCGCGGCAGTCGCCACTCCGTCACCACCATGGTGATGTTACGCGGCGCGCTGCCGGTGAGAGCGTGAAAGACCTGCGCGAAATCAAGCGTTACGGCACCGCTTTGCAGGCTCCAGACCGCCAGCAGCAGACTGGCGACGACCAGCAGGGCGACGCTGGTGAGTAAACGACGGGACGGGGCCATCATGCGCCACCCCCGCGTCTGCGACGTACCAGGGAGATCAGCACCGGCGCGCCGATAAACGCGCTGACCACCGAGACGCGCAGCTCGCCGGGCACCAGCAGGCGGCCCAGTACGTCGGCAAACAGCAGCAGGGCAGGGGTCGCCAGCAGCGTCACCGGCAGCGACCAGCGGTGATCCGCACCCACCAGCCAGCGCGCCATGTGCGGCATCATCAGGCCGATAAAGGCAATCGGCCCGACGACGGCGGTCGCGCTGCCGCACAGCACGGTGATGACAAGCAGGCCCGTCAGCTGCGTGCGCGCCACGCGGTTGCCGAGGGCGGTCGCGGTGTCGCTGCCGAGGCTCAGGCTGTTGAGCGCCCGGCTTAAACACAGCGCCACGGCGGCAGCGATAATGACCGGGAATGCCACCACTTTCAGGGTATCAAGGGTACGGATATCCAGCGAACCAGCCTGCCAGAAGCGCAGCTGGTCATACACGTCCGGGTTGAGCAGGGCGATGCCGTTCGATAACCCTTCCAGCACCGCCGCGAGCGCCACGCCCGCCAGGGTTAAGCGTACCGGGCTGAGCTGTCCACCGCCCTGGCTGCCGGTAAACGCCACCACCAGCGAGGCCGCCAGCGCGCCGCAAAAGGCCATCACCAGCTGTTCAGAGGGGGACGTTAACCCGAAAAGCGCCGCGCCGAGCACGATGGCAAAGCTGGCGCCGGAGTTAACGCCGAGAATGCCGGGGTCCGCCAGCGGGTTGCGGGTAAGGGTTTGCATCAGGGCACCGGCAAGGCCGAGCGCGCCGCCGGCCAGCAGTCCGGCAAGGGTGCGGGGCAGGCGAGCGTCGAGCACGATGACGCAGTCGGCGCTCTGACAGGTACCGGAGAGCGCATCGACAATAACGGACGCGGGCAGCGGTTTTGCGCCGACCAGCAGGCTGAGTGCAATCGCAAGGATTAGCAGTAGCAATAAAACGGGCACGGCAATGGCGCGCACCGCAGAAGAGGAAAACGACATAGCAACATCCATGATTTGATAATGATAGTGATTATCGTTATCTATCTTATTTGGCTATGTTAGCATGTGCGCCCATGGAATTGGTAGAAATAGACTCAAGGCCTTGTCATGAATCAAAAATCCTGGCTGCTTAACCTCAGCCTGCTTAAGACGCACCCGGCGTTTCGCGCCGTCTTTATCGCCCGCTTTATCTCTATTTTGTCCCTCGGCCTGCTTGGGGTTGCCGTGCCCGTCCAGATCCAGTCCATGACCCACTCCAGCTGGCTGGTGGGGTTATCCGTCACCTTAACCGGCGGGGCGATGTTTATCGGCCTGATGGTGGGCGGCGTGCTGGCGGATCGCTACGAGCGTAAAAAACTGATCCTGCTGGCGCGCGGCACCTGTGGGGTGGGCTTTGTCGGGCTGTGTCTGAACGCAATGCTGCCGGAGCCGTCGCTGATGGCGATTTATGCCCTTGGCCTGTGGGACGGCTTTTTTGCCTCGTTAGGCGTGACGGCGCTGCTGGCGGCGACCCCCGCGCTGGTCGGGCGCGAGAACCTGATGCAGGCGGGGGCGATCACCATGCTCACCGTGCGCCTCGGCTCGGTGATTTCGCCGATGGTGGGCGGCCTGATGCTGGCGACCGGCAACGTGGCGTGGAACTACGGCCTTGCCGCGGCGGGCACCTTTATCACCACCCTGACGCTGCTGCGTTTGCCGCTCCTGCCACCCCCGCCGCAGCCGCGCGAGCATCCGCTGAAGTCCCTGATGGCCGCGATTCGTTTCCTGTTCAGCAACCCGCTGATTGGCGGCATTGCGCTGCTCGGCGGCCTGCTGACGATGGCGAGCGCCGTGCGCGTGCTGTACCCGGCGCTGGCGGGCGAGTGGCAGATGAGCGCCTCAGAGATTGGCGTGCTGTACGCCGCCATTCCGCTCGGCGCCGCGTGCGGGGCGCTGACCAGCGGCAACCTGGCGCAGAGTGCGAGACCGGGGTTGATCATGCTGGTGGCGACGCTGGCCTCGTTTATCGCGATTGGTTTCTTCAGCCTGATGCCGGTGTGGGCGCTGGGGGTGATGTGTCTGGTGATTTTTGGCTGGCTGAGCGCGGTCAGCTCGCTTTTACAGTACACCCTGATCCAGACCCAGACGCCGGAAGGGATGCTCGGGCGCATTAACGGCCTGTGGACGGCGCAGAACGTCACGGGCGATGCGATTGGCGCAGCGATCCTCGGCGGGCTGGGGGCGATAATGACCCCGGTGGCGTCGGCGAGCAGCAGCGGGTTTGTGTTAGCCGTGGTTGGCGTAATTTTATTGGCGGTTTTGGTGGAGTTGCGTCGGTTCAGGCAGAACCTGTAGGTCGGGTAAGGCGTAGCCGCCACCCGACAAAACGCCCGGTGGCGCTGCGCTTACCGGGCCTACGGGAAACGTGCCTCTTATTTAAAAATTGAATTCAAACGCTGCAACACCAACATCGCGCTGTAATAATCCAGGCGGAACGTCTCGGTTCCCAATGCCCAAACCCGTTTGTTTTTCACCGACGGCAGATGGGCCAGCAGCGGATTGGCGTAAATCGCATCTACATCTTTCTGGTCGCCCGCAAACACAAACAGTCCTTCACCGTTCAGCCCCGTCGCCAGGTTTTCCCCGCCCAGCTGAATAATGTCGTGACGCTTGCCCTGGCTTTTCGAGGTGTGCAATCCATCGGGTAACGCCGCCAGCGTAAAGCCCAACTGGTGCAGCAGCTTGCCCTGTGCGGATTCCGCGGTCCACAGGTTGGCGCTGTGCGCCGCGGCGGTGTAAACGATGGCGTTCACCGGCTGTGGGGGCAGCTTCATTTGCTGTTTCACCTGGGCGAGCTGTTTATCGAAGGCAGCGATGCGCTCTGCGGCCTGTGTTTCCTGCCCGGTGATCGTCCCCAGCTGGGTCAGCAGTTCCTGCCAGCTTTTGTCGTCGTAGTTAATGATAAGCGTCGGGGCGATGGCGGAAAGCTGATCGTAGAGCGCCAGCGCGGAATCCCCGCCGGTGGCGCTGATCAAAATCAGGTCCGGCATCTGGGCCGCGACCGCTTCGGCGCTCGGCTCGCCGATGTACAGCCGGGCAACCTTACGCTGCTTCGCGATATCGCCCCACTGACGTAAAAAGCCCTGTGCATCTGCCACGCGGTTGTTCGGCGTGGTCGCACCGCTGGCAATGACCGGCGCGTCAATCGCCAGCAGCGAGCCGGTTAGGGTCACGCTGGTGGAGACAATGCGCGTCGGTTTGCTCTCAAGCGTGTGAACGCCGCGGCTGTCGGTGACCTGGCGCGGCCAGTCGGCGGCGACGGCTGAGGTTAGTCCTAAAACAAAAAGTCCTGTTAAAAGAAGGGCATTGCGGTAAAGGGCAGCGATTTTCACAGAGCGGCATCCTGATTTTATTGAAGATAATGCTTCTCATTTTCAGGGCTGTGGGGAAGGGATGCAAGCGTTTGTCACACAAGTTAGTTGCCCGACGGTTGACAGCGGGGCGATGTGGGATTAGGTTAGCCGACGAAAATATAAATGATAATCATTATTGCTTCTTTTATCATTTTAAGGAGGATGATATGGACACGTCCCTGGCTGAGGAAGTTCAGCACACCGCGACCACGCTGCAATCAGACAGCTTTTTCTTTATGTCGCCCTATCGCAGTTTTACGACGTCCGGCTGTTTTGCCCGTTTTTCTGAACCCGCCGTGGGCGGTGACGATCCGGCGGGTCCTTTTCAGCAGAAATTAGCACAGGCTTTCCGGAATGCGAAAGCCAGCGGCATTGCCCATCCGGTGATGGTAGGGGCGATCCCCTTCGATACCCGCAAACCGTCATCGCTGTTTATTCCGCAACGCTGGCAAACCTTCTCCCGCCCGGCGCGTCAGCAGTCCGCACGCTACGCCTCCGGCGCGCAGACGCTGAACGTGCAACAACGCACCGAGATCCCGCCGCAGCCGGTTTTCGAGGAGATGGTGGCTCGCGCCGCGTCGCTCACCGCCACGCCGCAGGTGAATAAGGTGGTGCTGTCGCGCCTGATTGATATCGCCACCGACAAACAGATTGATAGCAGCGCGCTGATGGAGCGTCTTATCGCCCAGAACCCGGCGAGCTTTAACTTCCACGTACCGCTGGAAGACGGCGGCGTGCTGCTGGGCGCCAGCCCGGAACTGCTGCTGCGTAAAGAGGGCGCGCACTTTAGCTCGCTGCCGCTGGCGGGCTCTGCGCGCCGTCAGCCGGACGATGTGCTGGATCGCGAAGCGGGCACTAAGCTGCTGGCCTCCGAAAAAGATCGTCACGAGCACGACCTGGTAACCCAGGCGATGAAAACCATTCTGGAACCGCGCAGCCATCATCTGAGCATGCCGGCTTCCCCGCAGCTCATCACCACCCCGACGCTGTGGCATCTGGCGACGCCGGTAGAAGGTGACGCGCGTGAAAACGAAAACGCCCTGACGCTGGCCTGCCTGCTGCACCCGACGCCAGCGCTGAGCGGCTTCCCGCATCAGGCGGCAAAAGAGCTGATTGCCGAGCTGGAACCGTTCGACCGTGAGCTGTTCGGCGGCATCGTTGGCTGGTGCGACAGCGAAGGCAACGGCGAGTGGGTGGTAACTATTCGCTGCGCGCGGCTGCATCAAAATACCGTTCGCCTGTTTGCCGGCGCGGGCATTGTGCCTGCTTCCTCCCCGGTGGGTGAGTGGCGCGAGACGGGCGTGAAGCTCTCCACCATGCTCAACGTGTTTGGTTTGCACTAAGGAATACTCATGACCATCCCTTTTACCCGCTGGCCTGAGGAGTTTGCCCGCCGCTACCGTGAAAAAGGCTACTGGCAGGATCTGCCGCTGACCCACATCCTGACGGACCATGCGGACAGCGATGCGGTCGCGATAATTGACGGCGATCGCCGCATTACCTACCGCGCGTTTAATCAGGCGGTGACGAATCTGGCGTCTGCCCTTCAGGCGCAGGGGCTGCATCGCGGCGAGACCGCGCTGGTGCAGCTCGGCAACGTGGCCGAGTTCTACATCACCTTCTTCGCGCTGCTGCAAATCGGCGTCGCACCGGTCAACGCGCTCTTTAGCCATCA
Organism: Enterobacter cloacae complex sp. 6730903; assembly: GCF_048283985.1. Lineage (NCBI taxonomy): Bacteria > Pseudomonadati > Pseudomonadota > Gammaproteobacteria > Enterobacterales > Enterobacteriaceae > Enterobacter > Enterobacter cloacae complex sp. 6730903. The sequence continues at coordinate 18,813 of NZ_JBLVXX010000008.1, forward strand.
GCGCAGCGAACTCAACGCCTACGCGGAGCAGATCAAACCCGCCGTGCTGATTGCCGACCGCGACCACACGCTGTTCGCGGGTGATGATTTTCTCAATACCTTTGTGGATGCGCATCGCTCGGTACGCGTTGTGCTGCTACGCGGCGATAAGGGCGAACACGCGCTGGAGGCGGCGATTGCACGCCCGGCGGACAATTTCATCCCGAACCCGACGCCCGCCGACGAAGTGGCGTTCTTCCAGCTCTCCGGCGGCAGCACCGGCACGCCGAAGCTGATCCCGCGTACGCATAACGATTACGACTACAGCATCCGTCGCAGCAACGAAATCTGCGGTATCACTGCGCGCACCCGCTATCTGAACGCGCTTCCCGCGGCGCATAACTACGCCATGAGCTCGCCGGGATCGTTAGGCGTTTTCACGGCGGGCGGCTGCGTGGTGCTGGCGAACGATCCGAGCGCCACGCTCTGCTTCCCGCTGATTGAGCAGCATCAGATAAACGTCACCTCGCTGGTGCCGCCCGCGGTCAGCCTGTGGTTGCAGGCGATTGCCGACGGCGCGGGGAACGCCCAGCTGAAATCCCTGGAGCTGCTCCAGGTGGGCGGCGCACGCCTCTCCGCCACGCTTGCGGCGCGTATTCCGGCGGAAATTGGCTGTCAGCTTCAGCAGGTGTTTGGCATGGCGGAAGGGCTGGTGAACTACACCGCCCTCGACGATGCGCCGGAACGCATCATCAATACCCAGGGCCGCCCGATGTGCCCGGACGATGAAGTGTGGGTGGCGGATGAGGACGGCAACCCGCTGCCGCGCGGGGAAGTCGGGCGTCTGATGACGCGCGGCCCTTACACCTTCCGCGGCTATTTCAACAGCCCGGAGCACAACGCCAGTGCCTTTGATGCCAACGGTTTCTACTGCTCGGGCGATCTGATCGCCATCGATGAGCAGGGTTACATCACCGTGCAGGGGCGCGAGAAAGATCAGATCAACCGCGGTGGCGAGAAGATCGCCGCCGAAGAGATCGAAAACCTGCTGCTGCGCCACGACGCGGTGATCCACGCCGCGCTGGTGAGCATGGAGGACAGCCTGCTGGGCGAAAAAAGCTGCGCGTACCTGGTGGTGAAACAACCCCTGCGCGCGGTGGAGGTGCGCCGCTTCCTGCGCGAGCAGGGCGTCGCCGAATTTAAGCTGCCGGACCGCGTGGAGAGCGTAGATGCGCTTCCGCTCACGCCGGTCGGCAAAGTTGATAAGAAACAGTTGCGCCTGTGGCTTGCTGAACGCGCCCGGGGCTGAGGAACAGAGAATGGCCATTCCAAAATTAACCGCATACGCGCTGCCAACCGCCGCCGAACTGCCGACCAGTAAAGTGAACTGGGCGTTTGAGCCGGAGCGCGCCGCGCTGTTGATCCACGATATGCAGGAGTACTTCCTGAACTTCTGGGGCGAAAACAGCGACATGATGCAGCAGGTAGTGGCGAACATCGCTAAACTGCGCGCGTACTGCAAAGAGCACAATATTCCGGTGTACTACACCGCGCAGCCGAAAGATCAGAGCGATGAAGACCGCGCCCTGCTGAACGATATGTGGGGGCCGGGCCTGACTCGCTCGCCGGAGCAGCAGCGCATCGTCGCTGAGCTGACCCCGGACGAAGCGGACACCGTGCTGGTGAAGTGGCGCTACAGCGCGTTTCACCGCTCGCCGCTGGAGCAGATGCTTAAAGAGACCGGGCGCAACCAGCTTTTGATCACCGGCGTGTACGCCCACATCGGCTGCATGACCACCGCCACCGACGCCTTTATGCGCGACATCAAACCGTTCTTTATCGCCGACGCGCTGGCGGATTTCACCCGCGACGAGCACCTGATGTCGCTGAAATACGTGGCAGGACGTTCGGGCCGCGTGGTGATGACCGACGAACTGCTGCCGTCCGTTCCGACAACGAAAGCCGCGCTGCGTGAGCTGATCCTGCCGCTGCTGGACGAGTCCGACGAGCCGATGGATGACGAAAACCTGATCGACTACGGTCTGGATTCAGTGCGCATGATGGCGCTGGCCGCCCGCTGGCGCAAAGTGCACGGCGACATTGATTTCGTGATGCTGGCAAAAAATCCGACCCTCGATGCCTGGTGGGCGCTGCTCTCCCGCGAGGTGAAGTGATGGTTTTTGATTTCACCGGTAAAACGGTCTGGGTGACGGGCGCGGGTAAGGGCATTGGTTATGCGACCGCGCTGGCATTTGTGGAGGCCGGGGCGCAGGTGACCGGGTTCGATCTGGCTTTCCCTCACGGCGAATATCCGTTTGCCACCGAAACGCTGGACGTGGCGGATGCGGCGCAGGCGAGTGACGTCTGCGGGCGTTTGCTCAGCAGCCTTGAGCGGCTCGATGTGCTGGTTAACGCGGCGGGCATTCTGCGTATGGGCGCGACGGATCAGCTCTCGCAGGAGGACTGGCAGCAGACCTTTGCGGTCAACGTCGGCGGCGCGTTCAACCTGTTCCAGCAGACGATGGGCCAGTTCCGTCGTCAGCAGGGTGGGGCGATTGTGACGGTGGCCTCTGACGCGGCGCACACGCCGCGCATCGGCATGAGCGCCTACGGCGCGTCGAAAGCGGCGCTGAAAAGCCTGGCGCTGACCGTCGGGCTGGAACTGGCGGGCAGCGGCGTACGCTGTAACCTGGTGTCGCCGGGTTCAACGGATACCGACATGCAGCGCACCCTGTGGACCAGCGATGATGCGGAACAGCGGCGCATTCGCGGCTTTGGCGAGCAGTTCAAGCTCGGCATTCCGCTCGGTAAAATTGCCCGTCCACAGGAGATTGCTGCGACCGTGCTGTTCCTGGCATCCGATGCCGCCAGCCATATCACCTTGCAGGATATCGTGGTGGACGGCGGCTCCACGCTGGGGGCGTAATGATCTGGAAACGTCATTTAACGCTCGAGGAGCTGAACGCCACCAGCCTGAATACGATGGTGGGGCACCTTGGCATCGTCTATACCCGCCTCGGGGACGATACGCTGGAAGCAGAGATGCCGGTGGATGCCCGCACCCACCAGCCGTTTGGCCTGCTGCATGGCGGCGCCTCGGCGGCGCTGGCGGAAACGCTGGGCTCAATGGCCGGTTTTCTGATGACCCGTGACGGGCAGAACGTGGTGGGCACGGAACTGAATGCCACGCACCACCGCGCGGTCTCTCACGGTAAGGTACGCGGCGTGTGTCAGCCGCTGCATCTGGGCCGTTCCAGCCAGAGCTGGGAGATCGTGGTGTTCGACGAGCAGGGGCGGCGGTGCTGTACCTGTCGGTTGAGTACGATGGTGTTGGGGTAAGTCATTCAGCTGAAAGTGATCGGCTTAACACTGTGGTGTAAATCTCTGGTTTGACCACGCATTATTGCGTTTCAAAGTTGTTAAATTTTATCCGTTGTTCTAGAAACAAAATGTAACATCTCACTGTTTCACAACAACGGACAACAACTATGAACAACTCAGGGAAATACCTTACGTGGGCGGTGCTCTCCGTGGTGGGAGCCTTTGCCCTGGGCTATATCGCCCTCAACCGGGGGGAGCAGATCAACGCGCTGTGGATCGTCGTCGCCTCCGTCTGCATTTATCTGATCGCATACCGTTTTTATGGCCGCTATATCGCTAAGACGGTACTGGGCGTAGACGGCACGCGCATGACGCCGGCCGTGCGTCATAACGACGGTCTGGACTACGTGCCGACCGATAAAAAAGTGCTGTTCGGTCACCATTTCGCGGCGATTGCCGGGGCAGGCCCGCTGGTGGGGCCGGTACTGGCCGCGCAGATGGGCTACCTGCCAGGGATGATCTGGATCCTCGCGGGGGTGGTGCTGGCGGGCGCGGTGCAGGACTTCATGGTGCTGTTCGTCTCCACCCGCCGCGACGGTCGTTCGCTGGGTGAGCTGGTGAAAGAGGAGATGGGCGCAACCGCCGGGGTGATTGCGCTGGTGGCGACCTTTATGATCATGGTGATCATCCTCGCGGTGCTGGCGATGATCGTTGTGAAAGCCTTGACCCACAGCCCGTGGGGAACCTATACCGTCGCCTTCACCATTCCGCTGGCGCTGTTTATGGGGATCTATATCCGCTATCTGCGTCCGGGGCGCATTGGTGAAGTTTCAGTTATTGGCCTGGTGTTCCTGGTGTTTGCGATTATCTCCGGCGGCTGGGTAGCGGAAAGCCCGACCTGGGCGCCGTTCTTCGACTTCACCGGCGTGCAGCTGACCTGGATGCTGGTGGGCTACGGCTTCGTGGCGGCGGTGCTGCCGGTATGGCTGCTGCTGGCCCCGCGTGACTACCTCTCTACCTTCCTGAAAATCGGCACCATCGTCGGGCTGGCGATCGGCATTCTGATTATGCGCCCGACCCTGACCATGCCTGCGCTGACCAAATTTATTGACGGCACCGGCCCGGTCTGGACCGGCAACCTGTTCCCGTTCCTGTTTATCACCATCGCCTGTGGGGCGGTGTCGGGCTTCCACGCGCTGATCGCCTCCGGGACCACGCCGAAGATGCTGGCGAATGAAAATCAGGCCTGCCTGATTGGCTATGGCGGCATGCTGATGGAGTCCTTCGTGGCGATTATGGCGCTGGTTTCGGCCTGTATTATTGACCCGGGCGTTTACTTTGCGATGAACAGCCCAATGGCGGTACTGGCCCCGGCGGGCACCGTTGACGTGGTTGCCTCTGCCGCGCAGGTGGTCAGCGGCTGGGGCTTTGCGATTACCCCGGAAACGTTGACGCATATCGCCAACGAGGTCGGCGAGCAGTCGATTATCTCCCGTGCGGGCGGAGCGCCAACGCTGGCGGTGGGTATGGCCTACATTTTGCACGGCGCGCTGGGCGGGCTGATGGATGTCTCGTTCTGGTATCACTTCGCCATTCTGTTCGAGGCGCTGTTTATTCTGACGGCAGTGGATGCCGGTACGCGTGCGGCGCGCTTTATGTTGCAGGATCTGCTGGGGGTGATCTCCCCGAACCTGAAGCGTACCGATTCACTCCCGGCTAACCTGCTGGCGACGGCGCTGTGCGTGCTGGCGTGGGGCTACTTCCTGCATCAGGGCGTGGTCGATCCGTTGGGCGGGATTAACACCCTGTGGCCGCTGTTCGGTATCGCCAACCAGATGCTGGCGGGCATGGCGCTGATGCTCTGCGCGGTGGTGCTGTTCAAGATGAAGCGCCAGCGTTACGCATGGGTGGCGCTGGTGCCAACGGCGTGGCTGCTGATCTGTACCCTGACCGCGGGCTGGCAGAAAGCCTTCAGCCCGGACAACAAGGTGGGCTTCCTGGCGATCGCCAACAAGTTCCAGGCGATGATCGACAGCGGCAAGATCCCGGCACAGTACACCGAGTCGCAGCTGTCGCAGCTGGTGTTTAACAACCGTCTGGACGCCGGGCTGACCATCTTCTTTATGGTGGTGGTTGTGGTGCTGGCGTTGTATTCTCTGAAAACCGCGCTGGCGGCGTTGAAAGTCGACAAACCGACGGCGAAAGAGACACCGTATGAGCCAATGCCTGAGAACCTGGACGAGATTGTCACCCAGGCGAAAGGGGCGCATTAACATTACCAAACCCCCCTCACCCCAGCCCTCTCCCCACAGGGGCGAGGGTGTTAAAGTTCCCTCTCCCCTTTGGGGAGAGGGTCAGGGTGAGGGGAATACAAACGAGAAACTGATTATGTTCGACACCCTTTCCAAAGCAGGTAAATACCTGGGCCAGGCCGCTAAAATGATGATTGGCGTGCCGGATTACGACAACTACGTCGAGCATATGCGCGTCAACCACCCGGACCAGACGCCCATGACCTACGAAGAATTTTTCCGCGACCGCCAGGACGCCCGCTACGGCGGCAAGGGCGGGGCGAAGTGCTGTTAACCCTCTTTTGGTAAATAGAGGCTGATCTGCTCCTGTTTACAGCCGTAAATTGCCGCCAGCTTTTCGCGGGTGCGCTTTTGCGGTCGGGAGTCCAGCGCTTCAAGCTGTGACACGGCGGACTGGCTGATGCCAAGCTTCTCCGCCACCTCCTGCTGGGACATGCCGCGTAAAATGCGCCAGGCGGCCTGTAGGCTGACGTTTTGCCAGGTCATGATGCTGCATACTTCTCCGGGCAATTCCACGTCATCCAGACTATCGTGTTCGACTTCAATATCCTCCAGATCGTCGTCGGTTTCGTCGTCAATTTCTGACATCTGTAAGAGCATACGAAAATATTCGTGATAGGGAATAACGGCGTACTGCGTTTTCCCGTTATCGTCCTTGATTAGCTGAACAGCCATAGGTGGCACTCTCCTCATGCAGGTAAGTCGTTGAAGTTCTGCGCTTGACGGCCAAAACATAACAATGGTTATCAGGATTGTCCCGAAGCGTATAGACGATGCGGTAATCGCCTACGCGAAGCCGGAAATGATCTTCGGTCGCCGATATTTTTTTGATATCGGGCCGGGGAGCCGAGCGGTCATCCAGCTCAGTAAGCTTTACCTCAATGCGACGCTGATACCGCTCGTCAATTCTGGAAAATGCCTTTTTTGCACCATTGGACCAGACAATCTTCATCCGTACCTCCACTGTACGCCCACACAAAATATAAGGAAATAATAAGACTATTAGATAAATTCCGAATTTCTTATGGGCTACTGTAGAGCGGAGAAAAACCGCGAGAAAGCGGCAAACCGCGAATCGTCGAGGCGGCTCGAACAGGCCTCTGCCGGGCGACAGAGGCATACAGTAAACTTGCGATCAGGCGTTCAGACCGCCGTCGACATCCAGACCGGTGCCGGAAATTTGACCCGCGGCCCCAGCCCACGACTGGCGCCGGTAACCAGCGCCTTTTTACCTGTTAAATCGATCTGCATGATGACCTCGTTACGAGAGTGGAGAGAATCATCATTAGGTATAGTCCGTCGGCGCGATTAACGGCTGAAGGATTCCACCTTCTCAAACGCGGTGCGCAGAACCTCAGGCGTTAACGTCACCGGCAGATAGTGAATCGACTCCACCGGGCGCAGGGTGTGGGCAATGACCTTATCCAGCTCGTCGCGGTTGTGAATATCGACGTCCAGCTCGCGAAGCGTGGTCGGCAGATTGAAGCGCTGGTACGCCGCCACCAGCTGCGCCAGCACGTCGTCCTGACCGAGCAGGGCGCTCTGCACCAGAATGCCGTAGGCCACCTTGGTGCCGTGCAGGTATTTTTCCGTCTGCGGCAGCACGGTTAAGCCGTTGTGCACCGCGTGCGCTGCCGCCACGCGGGTGTAGCGCTCACCCAGACCGCCGACCATTCCGCCTCCGGCAATAATCGCGTCCACCACTTCCCGGAACGCCTGCGTCTGTTCGCCGCGCTGCTGATCCGCAAGCGCCTCTTCACTGCGTTCCAGCAGCACGTCGCGGATCGCCAGCGCACCGTTCAGGCCAAGACGCACGGTCAGCGGCAGACTCTCAGGTTGAGGGGCGAGCACCGCCGCTTCGTACCACTTCGCCAGCGTATCGCCGATGCCCGCCAGCAGGTATTCCGCCGGGGTGTTAAGGATGATCTGCGGCTCCACCAGCACCAGAAAGTTGGCGTCGTCAAAAATCTCAAACTGTAGCGCCTGACCGGCATCGTTGTACCACACGGAGAGGGGCGTCCACGCCGCGCAGGTGGCGGCGATAGTGGGAATGCCCACGAACGGCACGCCCAGACGACGCGCCACGGCCTTGACGGTATCCATTACCGCGCCGCCGCCCACGCCAATCACCACGCTGGCTTCACTTCCCGATTCGTTCACCAGATGAGTGACGTCACGCTCGCTGCAATGGCCCTTAAACAACAGATGTTTTGCCCCCGTCGCGTTAAAACTCTGCGGCAGATAAGGGCGTGCGCCCTCGATTGCCCGCTCGCCGTAGATCCACACTGCGCGGGAAAGCTGTTCCGGAGTAAAGAAATCATCCAGGTGCGCAAGGCTTCCCGGATGAGAGTAGTAGTTCGCCGGGCCAGGCACGACGCGGATATCGGTGTTGCTCATGAAGTTGTCCTTTTTTAGCAAGCGCTAACCCGATGTTATGTCTGGACATCCGGATGGCTAATAATATTTCGCTTTATCTTATGCCTTTTCCGTCGTTGTCAGTCAACAGGAGCTGTGAAAAATTCGCTAAATCAGAAGAGTAATGAAGGATTTACGCGGATGGTTTCCAGTCGCCTTGAGATGCGCGGTATCAGTCTGGCCTTTTCCGGCTTTCAGGCCCTGTCGCGCGTGGATTTCACCCTGAACGGCGGGTCGGTGCATGCGCTGACCGGCGCCAACGGCGCGGGGAAATCGACGCTGATGGCGGTGCTGTGCGGGACGCACGATCGTTATGAAGGCGAAATCTGCATTAACAACCAGCCGGTAAGTATCCGCGAGCCGCTGGACGCTAAACGACTGGGTATCCACCTTGTGCAGCAGGAGGTGGATGTGGCGCTCATCCCCGGGTTAAGCATTGCCGAAAACATCATGCTCGACCAGCTGGCGCATCCGGGGCACCGCTACAGCTGGCGCGCGGTTCGTCAGCAGGCGCGGCAGGCGCTGGCGCAGCTGGATGTTTCGCTCGACGTACGCCGCTCCATCGACAGCTGCACGCTGGCCGAAAAGCAGCAGATTTTGCTGGCGCGGGCGCTGTCGCACCACTGCCGTTTTTTGATTCTTGATGAACCCACCGCGCCGCTGGACGCGCACGAGAGCGAGCGTCTGTTTGCGGTAGTAAGACGTCTGCAACAGCAGGGCATCGGCGTGGTGTTTATCTCTCACCGCATTCACGAGCTGAAGGCCATCTGCGACACCCTGACGGTGCTGCGCGACGGCAGGCTGATTGAGTCCGGCCCGATGGCGGATCTGAGCGGAGAGGAGATCGTCGAGAAGATGCTCGGCCACGAGCTGAGCGATATCTATCCGCCCCCGCGTCCGCCGCACGGTGAAGAGACGCTGCTGCGGGTGGAAGGGCTGCACGACGACGCGCTGCTGAAAGATATCTCCCTGCACCTGCGCAAAGGCGAAATCCTCGGCATTGCCGGGCTGGCGGGAGCGGGGAAAACGGAACTCTGCAAGGCGCTGTTTGGCGCCAGCAAAAGCCGCGTCGCGAGCGGCGAGCTGAACCATCAGGCCTGGAAACCGCGCGACCCGGCAGACTCGGTGCTGCGCGGTCTGGCGCTGGTGCCGGAGGAGCGGCGCAAAGAGGGCATTTTTATCGACGAGCCGGTGAGCATGAACCTTGCCGTGTGCGCCGATAACAGCTTCTCGCGCTGGAGCCTGTTTGGTCATCGTCAGGCGTGGCGCTGGGCAGAAGAGGTGATTGCCCGCGTCGGCGTGCGCACGCGCGGGCCGGGGCAGGTGCTGCGTCGGCTTTCCGGCGGTAACCAGCAGAAGGTCGCCATCGGGAAATGGCTGCGCAATGACGCCAGCGTGCTGATATTCGACGAGCCGACTAAAGGCGTGGACGTGAAGGCCAAAACCGATCTGTTTCAGCTGATCGACGGCCTGGCGCGCGAGGGCAAAGGTGTCATATACGCCTCGGGCGAGTTCGCCGAGCTGGTCGGGCTGTGCGACCGCATCTGCGTGCTGTGGGACGGACGCATCGTGGCGGAAATCGCCGGGGCCGAAGCCCGGGAAGAGACACTACTTTATTATTCAACCGGAGGAACGGCGTCGTGAGCAAGGCCCTTTCAGTGAACTCGGCGGCGTCTGGCCGTCAGCAGATTTTCGATTTTCTTTATAAGTGGGGCATGCTGCTGACCGTCGTCGCGCTGGTGGCCGTCTTTGGCCTGGCGTCGGACAGCTTCCTCGATCCGAACAACATCATCAACATTCTGCGCGCGATCGCCATCGTGACGGTGATTGCCGTTGGCGTGTCGATCTCCCTGACCGTCGGCGGGTTCGATCTCTCGGTGGGGTCAACCGCGTCGCTGGCGAACGCGCTGGTGATTTCGCTTTTCGTCTGGCACGGCTTCGGCACCACCGAGTCGATTCTGATCACCCTTGCGCTCTGCACGCTGGTCGGCCTGTTTAACGCCTTTCTGATCGTCATTCTGCGCATTCCGGACATGCTCGCGACCCTTGCCAGCCTGTTTGTCATCCAGGGCGTGGCGATGACCTACAGCTACGGCGGGTCGATTACCGAGAACATGGTGCTGCCGAGCGGCGACATGGCGGAAGGGACCATTCCGGCGGCGTTCAGCCTGCTCGGGCAGGTGCCGACCATTGTGATCGTCATGCTGGTGGTGACGATTCTTGCGCAACTGGGCCTGTCGCTGACCACCCACGGACGCCGGATGTACGCCATTGGCGGCAACCCGGAAGCCGCGCGACTCTCCGGCATTCGCACCACGCGCTACAAGGTGGCGGCCTACGTAATTGCCTCGCTGCTGGCGGGGCTGGGCGGCATTCTGCTGGCCTCGCGCATTGGGTCGTCGCAGGTGAATGCGGGCGGCGGCTACCTGATGGATGCGGTGGCGGCGGCATGGATTGGCTTCTCGCTGGCCGGGTCCGGCAAGCCGAACGCGCTGGGCACGCTGGTGGGGGCGGTGATCCTCGGCGTGCTCTCCAACGGGCTGGTGATGCTCTCCGTGCCGTATTACGCCATGGACATTATAAAAGGGCTGGTGCTCGCGGTGGCGCTGGCGATTACTTACATACAAAAACGCTGACAACACAACGGGATAATGAATGAAAAAGATTGCACTCTCTTTGGTGGCTCTTGGGTTACTCACTGCTCTGCCGGGCCTGGCGGCTACCCCCGCGCCGGTTCCGGCTGCCATTGCGAACCATGACGGCCCCATTCGCATCGCGGTGATCCGCAACCTGGGCTCGGACGACAACACCACGCAGTTTGTTGCCGGGGCGATTCAGGAAGGGAAAAAGCTCGGCTTTAAGGTCAGCACGTTTTTAAGTAACGGGGACGACGCCAGATTCCAGGACTTCGTTAACCAGGCCATCAGCCAGAAATACGACGGGATTATTCTCTCTCAGGGGCGCGATCCGTACTCCACCGCGCTGGTAAAAAAGGCGGTGGATGCCGGGATCAAAGTTTCGGTGTTTGATACCGCCGTGAACGGCGAGATCCCGGGCGTAACCGTTACCCAGCAGGACGATGCCTCCCTGACCAACCTCTCTTTTGGTCAACTGGCGAAAGATTTCAACGGCAGGGCCAATATCGTCAAGCTGTGGGTCGCGGGTTTCCCGCCGATGGAGCGCCGTCAGGCGGCGTATAAAGAACTGCAAAAGCAGTATCCGGAGATTAAAGAGCTGGAGTCCATCGGCGCGGTCTCCTCTGACGTGCAGGGCGACACCGCCAACAAGGTGGGGGCGATCCTGGCGAAATACCCGAAAGGTAAAATCGACGCCATCTGGGGGACCTGGGATGCCTTCAGCCAGGGCGCGTATAAGGCGCTGAAAGAGAACGGCCGCACCGAGATCAAGCTCTACAGCATCGACATCTCCAACCAGGATTTACAGCTGATGCGTGAGCCGGGTAGCCCGTGGAAGGTGAGCGTGGCGGTAGATCCGAAGCTGATTGGCGCGACCAACGTACGCCTGATCGCCAATAAGATTGCCGGAGAAGCGACGCCTGCCACCTACGATTTCAAGGCGGCGGCTATTCCGCAGGCGCTGCTGACCGCCCAGCCGGGCGCGGTGAACGTGGCGTCGCTGGGGAAAATCATTCCGGGCTGGGGCCAGACGGAAGATTTTATCGCGCCGTGGTTTGCGACGCTGGAAGCCAGGTCAAAATAATGCCCGGTAGCGCTTCGCTTACCGGGCCTACGGTGTTGTAGGCCGGATAAGGCGCAGCCGCCATCCGGCGAAAGGACTTACACATGTCTGCATTACCTCAACCCGAATACAGCCGCAATATGCGGCTAATTGGCCATAGCGACCAGGGCGGTCGTCCGGATGGTGTACAGCTGATGGTGCACCGTGGTTTCGCCTGGATCGGCCATATGGTGTCGCAGGGCTTTTCCATCGTTGATGTGCGCGATCCGAAAAATCCAAAAGCCGCAGGTTACGTGCCCGCGCCGCCGGGGACCTGGAACGTACATCTCCAGGCGCACGACGATTTGCTGCTGGTCATCAACGCCCGGGATCTGTTTGCCGATGCGCGTTTTGCCGATGAGAAGATCTACTACACCCGCCAGGTGGGGGAGACCGTCAGCGACGTGCAGGATAAAGGCTGGAGCGCCGGGCTTCGCGTCTTTGATATCTCCAAGCCGGACAGGCCGCGCGAAATCGGCTTTCTGTCGCTGAGCGGCATCGGCATTCACCGCATCTGGTACGTCGGTGGCCGCTGGGCGTACGTGTCGGCGCTGATCGACGGCTTTACCGACTACATTTTTCTGACTATCGACCTGGCCGACCCGCGCAAGCCTGAAGTGGCGGGGCGCTGGTGGCTGCCCGGGATGAACCAGGCCGAAGGCGAACAGCCGGACTGGCCGGAAGGGAAACGTTACGCGCTGCACCATGCGATTATTGCCGGCGATACGGCGTACGGCAGCTGGCGCGACGGCGGCCTGACGCTCCTAGACGTGAAGGATCGCACCCGGCCTAAGCTCATTAGCCACCGTAACTGGAGCCCGCCGTTTGGCGGTGGGACGCACACCGCGCTGCCGCTGCCGGACCGCGATCTGCTGGTGGTGCTGGATGAAGCGGTGCTGGATAACCAGCAGGACGGCGAGAAGCTGATCTGGCTGTTTGATATCCGCGAGCCGTCGAACCCGGTAAGTATCTCTACCTTCCCGCAGCCGGATGAAACCGACTACGTGGCGAAAGGGGCGCATTTCGGCCCGCACAACCTGCACGAGAACCGGCCGGGGAGCTTTATCAGCTCAACGCTGATCTTCGCGACGTACCAGAACGCAGGCGTGCGCGCGTATGACATTTCCAATCCGTATCGCCCGGTGGAAACGGGGGCGCTGGTGCCTGCCGCGCCTGCGAAGATGATGGATACGCGGCCGAATCGTCCGCAGGTGATCCAGTCGTGCGACGTGTTTGTGGATGCGCAGGGGATTATTTACAGCACGGATTATAACGGTGGGTTGTCGGTGATTGAGTATTTGGGGTGAGTGCGGTTTGATGCCCTCACCCCGGCCCTCTCCCACAGGGAGAGGGAGAAAATCAGCTGTACTGCCGCACCCTTGCCACCAGCTCTTCTGCGCTGTCGATACGGTCGGCAATCACAATCAGCGCTTTACCGAGCGTTATCGCATGGCGCAGGCACTCGTGGCGCATCGCCTCGTCCTGGATGGTGTCGATATCCGCCACGTGGGAAAGCCCGACGCTGCGGCGAATCAGCTCGGTGCCACAGAATCCGATGGCGTCATGCCAGACCTTTTTCAGAAACGCGGAGGCATAGCCCGGCGCGCTGAGTGCGGCGTCGCGGGCTTTCTCGTTCGCCAGCGCCTGGAAGCGTTCCGCGAAGTTGTTCCACAGCTCCTGAATATCGGTCAGGCGCTGCTCGCGCGCGGCGGCGGCATCGCGAATGCCGAGATGACCCGGCAGGCCGCAGAAGTTCAGCAGCAGGTTGCCGATGGCGGTGCCGACGTCAAAACCGATTGGGCCGAAATAGCCGAACTCAGCGTCGATGGCCTTCAGGCTGCCGTCGGCCACAAAAATCGAGCCGCTGTGGATGTCCCCGTGCAGCAGGGCTTCGGCGTGCGAGAAAAAGCGGTGCTTGAGGGAGGCCACGGCGATTTTAAGCTGGGCGTCGTCGCGCAGGGCGGCGACGTCATTTTCCAGCTCGGCCGGGTAGCTGTTGCGCGCGTGGATCTGGTACGGATCGTTGAAGAACAGATCTTCGGTGATCTCGCACATCTCCGGGTTGATGAATTTTGCCACCTGCGCTTTTTTCTCGTGCGGATGCAGATAAAAGTCGCTGGTGTGGAACAGGGTGTGAGCCAGATATTCCCCCAGCTGATGCGCTGCCTGGGGGTAATAATTATTTTTGATCAGCTCGCCGCGCCAGATGCGATGGCTGGAGAGATCTTCCATCACCATCACCGCCAGTTCCGGATCAAAGTGGTGGATTTTCACCGTGTGCTGCGGGCTGTGCTGGTAATGCTCGACCAGGGTTTGCGCTTCAAGACGGGCGCGGTCCAGCGTCAGCGGCCAGGATTCGCCGACGCAGCGTACATAGGGCAGCGCCTGCTTAACGACGATGCGGCTCACGCCCGCGCCGTCGAAAATTTTAAAGACCAGGTTGAGGTTGCCGTCGCCGATTTCCTGCGCCTCTACCAGCGATGAAGGATCGTCAAGTCCGCCAAACTGCCTGGCATACTCCACGGCATCCTGAGCGGTAAAGGTACGGTATTGCGACATGGCCTGCTCCTCAGTTTTGCTAATTAAGACATGTAGACGTCTATACATCTGGATTTCATCCTGACACAATGTGCTACAACAACGCAACAGGGAATTAACGACATGCAGACATTACAGACGACCAGCCTGCGGGTGGCGGATAATCAGCTCTTTATTCTCGACCAGCAGGCGCTTCCGCAGGAGAAACGCTGGCTGGATGCCTCGACGGTCGAGGCGCTGGTCGGGCACATCCACGCGCTGCGGGTGCGCGGCGCGCCGCTGATTGGTCTCTCTGCAAGCCTGCTGCTGGCGCTGTTAGCGGAAAGCGGCAAAAGCCGCGATGAGCTGGCGGTGGCGCTGGAGACCCTGCGCGCCTCCCGCCCTACGGCGGTGAACCTGATGAACAATCTCGACCGCATGAAGCTGGCGCTGTGGCAGGAAGCGTTCGTTCCGGCGTTGGTGGCTGAAGCGCTGCGGCTGATTGACGAAGACAAACGGCTCTGTGACGCCATTGCCAGTGCGGGCAGCGCGCTGGTGAAGCCCGGCAGCCGTCTGCTGACCCACTGCAACACCGGCGGGCTGGCGACGGCGGGCGTGGGTACCGCGCTGGGGGTGATTGCCCGCGCGCATCAGGAAGGCAAGGTCAGCAACGTCTGGGTGGATGAAACACGTCCGCTATTGCAGGGCGGCAGGCTGACCGCATGGGAACTCGGCGAGCTGGGCGTACCGTATCAGCTGATTACCGACTCCATGGCCGCCAGCCTGATGGCAAAAGGGCAGGTGGATGCCGTGTGGGTGGGTGCAGACCGCATTGCCGCCAACGGCGACGTGGCGAACAAGATCGGCACCTATTCCCTGGCGGTGCTGGCGAAGTTCCACGGTATTCCGTTCTACGTCGCCGCCCCGCAAACGACTCTCGACCCGGACTGCCCGAACGGGGATGCGATCCCGATTGAGCAGCGCGCCGCCAGCGAAGTGACGGGCGTCGCGGGAAGCTTTGGCGCGGTGCAGTGGGCGCCGCAAGAGGCGCAGGTTTATAACCCGGCGTTTGACGTCACGCCTGCCTCGCTGATTAGTGGCTGGGTGCTGGATACAGGCGTGGTCACACCGGACGAGGTGGCGGAAGGGAAATTTGCCTGAGTCCGGCTATCCTTTAAGCGGGGCCCTGAGAGGACAACATCGTGACGCTCGATCCTGACACAGACTTAAAACTGGAGCGCGTGGTGGATGCACCGCGCGACCTCGGCGATTGCGCGTCACCCGACGAAGGAGATCCGCGAGCAGCATGAGCAGATGGGCTTCCATGAAGGGTGGGGTGTTGTGCTGGATCAGCTGGTGGGGTATGTTAAGGGGCTTAACGCGTAGTGCGCACGGGTGCCCTCACCCCAACCCTCTCCCACAGGGAGAGGGGGCTAACCGTGCCTGTTCAGACTAGGCCAGGCGTGGATACGCATCCGCAATCGCATCCCCGGTAAACTGCGCCACCCAACCCTCCGGGTTATCGAAAATACGGATCGCCGTAAAGTTCGGCTCTGATCCCATGTCAAACCAGTGCGGCGTGCCCGCGGGTACGGAAATCAGGTCGTTTTTCTCGCACAGCACCTGGTACACCTCATCGCCAATGTGCAGGCAGAATAATCCCGCTCCTTCCACGAAAAAGCGCACTTCGTCTTCGCCGTGGGTGTGTTCGTTCAGGAACTTCGCGCGCAGCGCCTCTTTCTGCGGATTGTCGGCGCGCAGGCTGATCACATCCCAGCTCTGGTAACCTTTCTCTGCCACCAGCTTGTCGATCGCATGCTGATACGCCGCGATCACGGCTTCAGGCGCGGGATCGTGCCCTAAATCGCGATCCGCCGCCCAGCGTTCAAAACGCACGCCTTTGGCGTTCAGCTGTTGAGCAATCTCGGCGGCGTCGGTGCTGTGCCACTGGTGCTGACTGGCGTCTTTATCGGAATAAATGGTCAATGCGCTCATGAAGGGATCTGCTCCGGATTAATCTCGTCAAACTGGTGGATCTGATGATGATGGCTTGCGCCGTCATCTTCACCGCGAATCAGTTGCAGGGTGCGAAAACCCGCCTGTTCAGCCGCGTCCAGCTCCTGATGAATATCCGACAGGAACAGGATCTGCGACGGGGCGATGCCCGTTTGCGTCGCAATATTTTGATAAGACTGCACCTCGCGCTTGGCGCCAATGTGGGTATCAAAATAGCCGCTGAACAGATGAGTAATATCACCTTCGTCGCTGTAGCCAAATAACAGTTTCTGCGCGGCGACGGAGCCAGAGGAATAAACATAAAGATCAATCCCTTGCGCCTTCCATTTTTCCAGCGCGGGCAGTACGTCAGGATAGAGATGTCCGGTAAAGTCACCGTTGACGTAACCGTCCTGCCAGATGATGCCTTGCAGGGCTTTGAGCGCCGTTGATTTGCGGTCTTCATCCATAAAGGTAAACAGCACGTTGATGAGATCGCTGACGCTGGCATGCGGAGCGCTGATTTCATCGCGCAGGTTGTCCAGAATCGATTTGACCGGCTCGGCGTACTGCTGCGCGGTCACAAAGGCCGCCAGCCGCTCACGCGCGTAGGGGAACAAAACATCATGGACAAAACGGATATCGCTGGTGGTCCCTTCAATATCCGTCACAATCGCGCGAATCATACTCTCTCCCATTGTCGTAAACGCATTTCGCATTCAAATAAGAATTCTAAACCTTCCAGATGACGGCGGGCTTCGGCCACGTCGCGTCCCCAGCAGGTTAAGCCATGGCCGCGCAGAAGAAAACCATAATTAAGCGGGCGTTCCTGCGCGTAATGGGCGATGCGTGAGGCGAGGGCGTCGATGTCCTGGTCGTTATCAAACACCGGGATGGCCACCGTATCCCGGTGCGTGGTCTGCCCGGTAAGGGATTTTTGCATCTCAAAACCGGTGATCTTCAGCTCGGCCTCGTTGACCAGACGCGACAGTACCGTGGCATTGACGGTGTGAACGTGCAGGACGGCGTTAGCCTCGGGGAACAGGCGATAGATGAGGGTATGCAGCCCGGTCTCTGCCGACGGTTTACGGCCAGACGGCGCACGGTTGGTGGCGATTTCAACCTGTAGGAAATCGGCGGTGGTCAGGCTGCCTTTGTCTTTTCCGGATTCGCTCAGCCAGCACAGGTGTTCATCCTGACGCACGGACATATTGCCGCCGGTAGCGGGCGCCCAGCCTTTAGCGCCAATCCAGCGGCAGGCCTCGACCAGGTGTGTGAGTTGCAGGTTGTCTGTCATTTCCTTTTACCCTCTCGGTCAGGAATATTTATATCGTTTAGACGTCTAAGCGTCTTGATTGCCAAAGACTAACATCGTGTTATAGTGTCAGCAACATAAGTATTACAGGCAGGCACACTACAATGAGCAATAACCCGTTGATCCCGCAGAGTAAACTTCCGAATCTCGGCACGACGATTTTTACGCAGATGAGCGCCCTGGCGCAGCAGCACAACGCCATTAACCTCTCACAAGGTTTCCCGGATTTTGACGGGCCGAAATATTTGCAGGAGCGTCTGGCGTACCACGTGGCGCAGGGAGCCAACCAGTACGCGCCGATGACCGGCGTGCAGGCGTTGCGTGAGGCCATTGCGGATAAAACGGCGGAGTTATACGGCCATAAGCCTGACGCGAACAGCGATATCACGGTAACCGCAGGGGCGACCGAAGCGCTGTATGCGGCGATAACCGCCCTGGTGCGTACCGGCGATGAGGTGATTTGTTTTGACCCAAGCTACGATAGCTACGCCCCGGCGATTGAACTAGCCGGCGGCGTGGTGAAACGCGTGGCGCTCCAGCCGCCGCATTTTCGTCCGGACTGGCAGGCGTTTGCCGCGCTGCTGAGCGATAAAACCCGGCTGGTGATCCTGAATACGCCGCACAACCCATCGGCGACGGTGTGGCTGAAGAGCGATTTTGCCGCCCTGTGGCAGGCCATCGCCGAACGTGAAATCTATGTTCTGAGCGACGAGGTGTATGAGCATATCTGCTTCGCCGAAGAGGGGCATGCCAGCGTGCTGGCGCATCCGCAGCTTCGTGAGCGTGCAATCGCGGTATCGTCATTTGGCAAAACCTACCATATGACCGGCTGGAAGGTCGGGTACTGCGTGGCGCCCGCCGCCATCAGCGCTGAGCTGCGTAAAGTGCACCAGTATCTGACGTTTGCGGTGAACACACCCGCTCAGCTGGCGCTGGCGGACATGTTGCGCAGCGAACCCGGACACTACCGTGAGCTACCGGATTTTTACCGTGCGCGTCGGGATCGGTTTGTGGCTGCGTTGAGCCAGAGTCGGCTGGAGATTTTACCCTGTGAAGGGACCTATTTCCTGCTGGCCGACTACAGCGCGATTTCCGATCTGGACGACGTGAGTTTCTGCCAGTGGCTGACGAAAGAGGTGGGTGTGGCGGCCATCCCGCTGTCGGTGTTCTGCGCCGATCCCTTCCCGCATAAGCTGATCCGGCTTTGCTTTGCGAAGCAGGAATCGACGCTGCTGGCAGCGGCTGCGCGGTTAAACGCGCTCTGACTATTTCACCGTCCAGGCTTCAGAAAAACGACGGTCTGCGAAGAGTTCGAGCAGACCGTTGATCTGCTTCAGACGCAGCACTTCATCGCTGTCCATACCCAATTCCTGACCAATTTTCTGCTCACTCCAGCCCATAAGCACCAGCTCGCGCACGATTTCTGACATGGCGTTGATCTGGTGGCGTCCGCGCGCGCGGTTGTGGCGAATGGTCGCAGCCATGCGGTCGAACTTTTCCTGCCGCGCTTTACGCAGGCAGGTGACAGGAAGGTAACCCTTAAGCTGGCGCTTCAGGGTCGCCCGGTTACTGCCGATATCATGACGATGAAAACCATCGACAATTTCGTAGTGCTGTGGCGCATTTTCCGTCACAACGATAGGCTGTGTGAATCCATCCAGCTCCAGTGACTTGCTGAGCAGCCGCTTTTCCGGCGGCGCGACGTTATTTGGGTTGTAATCGTTAGCGGTGATGTTTGTCTTTTTTATCCACAATACGCAATCGACGGGCTGATCGCGAAAAGGGCTGATTTCATGTAATGCCTGACGAAACGCATTAATGGCGGCTATTTGCTCTTCTTCAGAAAGTGCCTGAAGGTACGTTTCCATTTCGGTGATTATTCGTTGTTGCATAAAATCCCCCATTCCTTGCGTTTTGCTTTCACTCTGTCGCTGTAGCGCTGATAGTGTTTAGGCTTATTTGGGCTAAACGAAAGTGCCCGGCACCAATAGTCATTGTTGAGTAAAACCTTACAAATGCGTCGCCAGGAAGGGATATCTTTTGCACCAATGTCACCCTCCTGCGTATCGGGAATATCGTCCATGCCTCGCTTTTGATACCAGTGGAGATAAACCGCGATTTTATTGCGGTAATGTTCCGCCGTATTTTGCGGCATGCTGTCGAGTAACAGCATGGCGTATTCGCGCCAGCCAAGATGATCGGGTTTCAGGATCTTCCTGTGTCCATAAAAATGGTTATCGTGCCCGGCATAAATACCGCCGCTGCGCACCCCGCAGGCGCGTTCACACATCGCCGCCCAGCGTTCGGGTTCAATGACATGATAGAGCCACAAGCCCTGACGCTGTTCCGGGCCAAACGGTTCGCAGATGCGCATATAACGCGGCGGCACCCCCGCCTTGTACATCAGGTCGTATAACGGGTTATAGCAACATTTTGATTTCGCGAACCACGTCCAGATGTCGGCGGTTTTCCAGTCGTACAAAGGGTAGATATACCAGGTATGCCCGCCCGGTGCGACGGTCGTCCAGGGTTTATCGTCAGAAAAGCGCTGCTTGCGTGCCGACGCGATAGCCAGAAAGCGGTTGTAGGATTCATCGGCGCGAATGCCTATCATCATGGCTGCCGGACGATTGAGGGAAAACCAGTCAGAGAAGCTGCGAACGAAGGTTTCGAAGGTCATTCCCGGCTGGTAGAAAGGAAAAAAAAGCGGGATCGGTAATGGCGTCGTCAGGGGGCTGTCGCACCCACGGCGTGTCGGGTTCCCAGCATTGCCACTCTGGTTGAAACTGCGACAACGAATTTTGCGTGGTGAGGGGAAGGGCCACCCACCAGAAGTGATCTATCACATCGCTGTAGAGTGAGCGCATATGCTCGATATGGGCAATGGTATAGGTGAACTGCGCTTCCCAGTCTATAAACAGCACGTCAATTTTTCTTTTCATCTGCCTGGCGCGCAGCGCCGCGAGATGCAGCATGACGGTAGAATCTTTACCGCCTGAAAAGGAGACGCAAACCCGGGATATATTCTCAAGCGTCCACGCTATTCGCTCCTCGGTGGCGTTGAGGACATTTTGGGTCAACGGTATTTTATAGATTGACATGATCATTCTCTTCCTGAGTAATAATTACCTGAGACGGAGTCAATATGCGGAAGGATACAACAGGCTGGGGAAATAAAGGGAAATAAATTGTATGATTGTTTTAAATTATCATTTTGATGAATATTTAGGGAAGTGTTCTGGCCGCACAGAAAACGGCCAGAATTCATTACTGTTGCAACTGTGATAATTCTTGAATAAAGCTGGAGAATACCGGGCTATTCAATGCGGAGCGATTATACATTGCGTAGAGTTTAACAGTTGGCAAATTTATATCGGTCTCGATTATCCGCAGGTTGAGAGCCTTGCCGTATTGTTCAAACGCTGGTATTGGGATTAGACCAATAATATCGCTGAAGCTGATCATCGACAGCAGTGATATAAAAGAATCACTGCGGAACACAATATTTCTTTCAGGAAGCACTATTTCTGCACTTTCCTGATAACTTTTCACGCTGGCTTCATCGCTTAAATAGGCCGTGAAATTTTCACGCAGGATTTCTTCAGTCGTCGCGTTAAGGCCGAGTCGCGGATGATCCTGATGGCAAACGAGCACAAAAGGCATCTCATAAAACAGGCTACAGGCCGTAGAACGACTGTTTAAAGGAGAGAATGAAAAGACAAGATCTGCCTTTCGATAGGCCAGCAGGTCTTCCGCTGAGTCTGGTGCGAGAAAAACATCATGCAGTTCAATATGATAATTATGCTTTTCCATTAAAAGCAACATCGGGCCAAGCATGATTTTTGGCGTCATAACTTGCGGACAGTAGATCACGAAACTTTTCTTCAGCCCGCTGGTATGCATCATGTTAATAGTCTGTTCCAGCTGGTTGAGGTTCTGTTCCAGATGATGATGCAGATTAACCCCCACGGTAGTGGGCGTAATGCCTTTACCTGAACGAATGAACAGAGGGTCGTTAAGCTGCCCGCGCAGGCGTTGCAGCGACTGGCTTACGGCGGACGGCGTAATATACAGCGTCTCTGCCGCTTTACTTATGCTGAGATGCTGATAAATGCATTCAAATATGACCAAGAGATTAAGGTCAAATTTTTTAAGGTCGTAGAGATTTGCCATGATTCGTCCTGATGCTGCCGTGTCTGCTGAAGTTACCACATCACTGATAACTATAGATTGAAGCTAGCCATTTACAATCCGTGTGACTAACTTACTTAATTGGTTTTTAAAGCAACCTTAATATATCACGGTGTCGGATTATTGAAATGGTTCTTCAAAGGAAGTGAAGATAATTTTATCTTTAGCAGTGTGACAGAGACCGGAAAATACAATTGACATCTATATCTCGATAGAGATATATAAACCGAGCGGATTTGTTCGCATTAATATTCATTCATTGTTCGATAAAACCTATCACAACCATAGGCAGGAATGCCGTCAGGGCGCATTGCCCTTCCTCTGTTCCAGTGTTGTAATCAAAGCGCTGTTACGGCCTTGATACAAGGTATGTAGAGCGCAACGCAACGCCAGCTTCGGCTGGCACTGAATGTACCTGCGGGGAATTCAGGTATCAGGGCCGCCCGTTGAGGCGGCCTTTTTACTTTCAGGCTTTCCTGTAAAAGGTTCACCTTGCTGTCTTGTTGCTATTGTAAGGTTTGGCTGATTGATTTGATAAAGCATACGCATTAGCCCCGATGAACAAAGTTGGTTACCTTACATCTCAACGAAAACACGGAGGAAGTACAGATGTCCTTGATTAACACCAAAATTAAACCTTTCAAAAACCAGGCGTTCAAAAACGGTGAGTTCATTGAAGTGACCGAGAAAGATACCGAAGGCCGCTGGAGCGTGTTCTTCTTCTATCCGGCTGACTTCACCTTCGTTTGCCCGACCGAACTGGGCGACGTGGCAGACCACTACGAAGAACTGCAAAAGCTGGGCGTAGACGTTTACTCTGTTTCTACCGATACCCACTTCACCCACAAAGCGTGGCACAGCAGCTCTGAAACTATCGCGAAAATCAAATACGCGATGATCGGCGACCCGACTGGCGCCCTGACCCGTAACTTCGACAACATGCGTGAAGATGAAGGCCTGGCAGACCGCGCGACCTTCGTTGTTGACCCGCAGGGCATTATCCAGGCTATCGAAGTTACCGCTGAAGGTATCGGCCGTGATGCATCTGACCTGCTGCGCAAAGTGAAAGCGGCTCAGTACGTTGCTTCTCACCCAGGCGAAGTGTGCCCGGCGAAATGGAAAGAAGGCGAAGCGACGCTGGCTCCATCTCTGGACCTGGTCGGCAAGATCTAAATTTCCGTCGTCTTTCACGCCATAGCTGCGTTGGCGTCGCCTGCTCACCCCGGTCACTTACTTTAGTAAGCTCCCGGGGATTCTCAGGCTAGCCGCCTTGCTCTGACGCGAAATACTTTGGAAATTGTTTCAGTCATGGGCGCTCCCCGCGCCCATTTCATTCCAGCACCATGATGCAAGTTGCATTCAGGCAGCCCGTATAAGGCGGCTTGCATGATGACGTTTTAAGAGAGGGAAGAATAATGCTCGACACTAACATGAAAACCCAGCTCAAGGCCTACCTTGAGAAACTGACCAAACCTGTTGAGCTGATTGCCACGCTGGACGACAGCGCGAAATCGGCAGAAATCAAAGCACTGCTGACAGAGATTGCTGAGCTGTCGCCGAAAGTGACCTTCAAAGAAGACAACACCTTGGCAGTCCGTAAGCCTTCTTTCCTGATCGCCAACCCAGGGTCTGACCAGGGGCCACGTTTCGCGGGTTCTCCGCTGGGGCACGAATTTACGTCCCTGGTGCTGGCGCTGCTGTGGACCGGTGGTCATCCGTCAAAAGAAGCGCAGGCGCTGCTGGAGCAGATCCGCGATATCGACGGTGATTTTGAGTTTGAAACCTATTACTCACTCTCCTGCCACAACTGTCCGGACGTGGTGCAGGCGCTGAACCTGATGTCAGTCCTCAACCCGCGCATTAAGCACACGGCGATTGACGGCGGTACGTTCCAGAACGAAATCACCGAGCGCAACGTGATGGGCGTTCCGGCGGTTTACCTGAATGGTCAGGAGTTCGGCCAGGGGCGTATGACGCTGACCGAAATCGTCGCCAAAGTAGATACCGGCGCAGAAAAACGCGCGGCGGAAGAGTTGAACCAACGCGATGCGTACGACGTACTGATTGTTGGCTCCGGCCCGGCGGGTGCGGCAGCGGCGGTCTACTCCGCACGTAAAGGGATCCGTACCGGTCTGATGGGCGAGCGTTTCGGTGGTCAGGTTCTGGATACCGTAGACATTGAAAACTACATTTCCGTGCCGAAAACCGAAGGTCAGAAACTGGCCGGGGCGCTGAAGGCGCACGTCAGCGACTACGACGTGGATGTCATTGACAGCCAGAGCGCCAGCAAACTGGTTCCGGCCGCGGTCGAGGGTGGTTTGCACCAGATTGAAACGGCCTCCGGCGCGGTGCTGAAGGCGCGCAGCGTGATCATTGCCACCGGCGCGAAATGGCGCAACATGAACGTCCCGGGCGAAGATCAGTATCGCACCAAAGGCGTGACCTATTGCCCGCACTGTGACGGCCCGCTGTTCAAAGGTAAACGCGTCGCGGTGATCGGCGGCGGTAACTCCGGCGTGGAAGCGGCTATCGATCTGGCGGGGATTGTTGAACACGTTACCCTGCTGGAGTTCGCCCCGGAGATGAAAGCGGACCAGGTGTTGCAGGATAAAGTACGTAGCCTGAATAACGTCGACATTGTGCTCAATGCCCAGACGACAGAAGTGAAAGGCGACGGCAGCAAAGTGACCGGTCTGGAATACCGTGACCGCGTGAGCGGCGATATCCACAGCGTAGCGCTGGCAGGGATCTTTGTTCAGATTGGCCTGCTGCCAAACACCACCTGGCTGGAAGGTGCGATTGAGCGCAACCGCATGGGCGAGATCATCATTGATGCGAAATGCGAAACCAGCGTGAAGGGCGTATTTGCGGCGGGCGACTGCACCACCGTGCCGTACAAACAGATCATCATCGCCACCGGTGAAGGTGCGAAAGCGTCGCTGAGCTCGTTTGATTATCTGATTCGCACCAAAACTGCATAATAAAAGAAAGCAAGACGACACCTGCAATGCCAGAGGCCACCAAAAGGTGGCATCTTTTTTTATCTCACGACCATCACCGGAATGTGGGTGTGGCGGATCACGCTGGAGGCGTTCGACCCCAGCAGGTGAGTGGTGATGGAAGGGTTACGTGAACCAATCACTACCACGTCGGCATTTAATTCCCCGGCAAGCTCATTAACGGCGTCGCGCACGCTACCGAACCGGACGTGGGTTTTGATGCGGGAAGGATCGATGCTGAAGTGCCCGACCATGGTTTGCAGGCGTGTCTCGGCTTCATGCTGTAAATGCTCTTCAAAACGACGCACATCAGCAGCGAAACGATGCAGGCTCAGGCTGGCAGAGCCCGGTAAAACATGCAGAAGATGAATAACTCCGTCCTGCTGCGCGAGAAATTCCGCGTGACGTACAGCCTTATCACTCAGTTCCATTTCGAAAACATCAACCGGCATAATGATTGTTTGATACATAACCGTTTCTCCTTGTTAATAAACGCTGAAATCATTCAACCACAAAATATAAATGGTTTCTGTAATCCCGACAGCACTTTTTTATCTCGCCAGGATAAATCTCAAAACAGCCGGATTCCGGGGCAGATCCCGAGAGGTAGCTACCCTTTTATAAGCTTACCCACACCCTTTCGGAGGTTGCATGAAAGCTCTCACCTATCACGGTCCACATCATGTTCGGGTCGATAATGTCCCCGATCCGGGTATCGAACAGCCTGACGATATCATCCTGCGCGTAACCGCCACGGCGATCTGTGGTTCTGATTTGCATCTTTATCGCGGAAAAATTCCCAAGGTCCAGCACGGCGATATCTTTGGTCATGAATTTATGGGCGAGGTGGTGGAGTGCGGGAGCGAAGTGAAAAACGTGCAGAAAGGTGATCGGGTGGTGATCCCGTTTGTGATTGCCTGCGGTGACTGCTTCTTTTGCCAGATGCAACAGTACGCGGCCTGTGAAAACACGAACCGTGGACAGGGCGCGGCGCTGAACAAAAAGCAAATTCCCGCCCCTGCCGCGCTGTTTGGCTACAGCCATCTTTACGGCGGCGTGCCGGGCGGACAGGCGGAGTATGTGCGCGTCCCGAAAGGCAACGTGGGGCCGTTTAAAGTGCCTCAACTGCTGTCTGACGACAAAGCGCTTTTCCTGTCAGATATTCTGCCTACCGCCTGGCAGGCGGCGAAAAATGCGCAGATCCAGAAAGGCTCCAGCGTCGCCGTATTCGGTGCCGGGCCGGTGGGGTTACTGACCATTGCCTGCGCGCGGCTTCTTGGCGCAGAGCAGATTTTCGTGGTTGACCATCATCCCTATCGACTGCGGTTTGCCCAGGAGCGCTACGGCGCGATCCCGATTAACTTTGATGACGATAACGACGCAGCGGAGAAAATCATTGAGCAAACAGCCGGACAGCGCGGGGTGGATGCGGTGATTGATGCCGTCGGGTTTGAGGCCAAAGGCAGCACCACGGAAACGATCCTCAGTAACCTGAAAATTGAAGGCAGCAGCGGCAAAGCCCTGCGCCAGTGCATTGCTGCGGTGCGGCGCGGCGGCGTGGTCAGCGTGCCGGGCGTGTACGCCGGTTTTATTCACGGCTTCCTGTTTGGCGATGCCTTCGATAAAGGGCTGAGCTTTAAGATGGGCCAGACCCACGTCCATGCCTGGCTGGGAGAGCTGCTGCCGCTCATCGAAAAAGGGCTGCTTACACCGGAAGATATTGTGACCCATTATCTACCGCTGGCTGATGCGGAGCGCGCCTATAAGATCTTCGAAAAACGGGAGGAGGAGTGCCGCAAGGTGATCCTGGTGCCTGGCGCAGACACCCCGGAGGCAGCGCAGCAGAAAGTGAAGGGACTGGTGAATGCCTTCCCCGGCGGCGTTGTGTGAAGTTCCTCACTCACCAGTGGCGCTCAAGGTACAGCACCGCCACGACGAGGATCGCCAGGATGATGAGAAAAACCAGTGTGATAACAAGTATCTCACCCATGACCGTCCCCACGGCACCACAACAGAGTAAGCGTGGATTAAGCGGTTTTTGTCCGGTATAGCACAATAGGGTGAATTTGCGGAAAGAGGATGCGAGTGCATCCTCTGTGCAAAGCGGGGTCGCTTGTTCAGAAGGGATTAACGCAGGTAATCGCCAGCGGCTTCGGGCTGGTAGAGCAGCTCAAGCACTTCCAGGTGAGCTGAGGCGCCGCCCGGGAGTTCCCAGTGGATGGTATCGCCCGTGCGCAGTCCAAGCAGCGCTGCGCCCACGGGTGCCAGCACCGACAGTTGCGTGCTGCTGTCGGTCATCTGCGCCGGATAGACCAGCGTACGGGTGAGCTCCTCGCCGGTGGTCAGGTTGCGGAACTTCACCTGGCTGTTCA
The DNA here is from genome assembly GCF_048283985.1 of Enterobacter cloacae complex sp. 6730903. NCBI lineage: Bacteria > Pseudomonadati > Pseudomonadota > Gammaproteobacteria > Enterobacterales > Enterobacteriaceae > Enterobacter > Enterobacter cloacae complex sp. 6730903. The sequence continues at coordinate 45,967 of NZ_JBLVXX010000008.1, forward strand.
TGGTGACCACATCATGCGGCATGGTCTCAGGCGTACACATCTGCGCCCGGTCGAGCTCTTCGTTCAGCGCATCGGCTACCGGCAGCGAGGCGAATTCTGGTTTCTCCAACAGTCGGTCAATACGTTCTGCGTCGAGTTCATTGATGATAATCGTAGGTCTGGACATTTTTACTCCATGTCGTTAATGCTGCGTGTAACGCAGAAACCAATCCAAAAGAAAACCCTCGCCGTCTGGCAGCGAGGGTTTAACTTATCTGATGATACTGTCTGAAACCGTAAGTTTGAAGTGATGAAGGTCACAATCATGCGCCATATGAATTTTTGGCAATAAACCCGGCATCCCGATTCACGCTGAACGGAAATTTCGTTACGCTGGAAAGACTGAACCCGGGCAATGCACGTTGCAGCCCCAGCGTAGAGAGAGCGATATGTACTTTTACCAACCGTCTCAGGGGCACGGCCTGCCGCACGACCCGCTGAACGCCATTATCGGTCCGCGTCCGATTGGCTGGATCTCATCCTGTGATAAGGCCGGTCAACTGAACCTTGCCCCGTACAGCTTCTTTAACTGCTTTAACTATCGCCCACCGATCATTGGTTTTTCAAGCAACGGCTGGAAGGATAGCGTGCGGAATGTTACCGAAACGGGGGAGTTTGTCTGGAACCTCGCAACGCGCGATCTGGCCGAGGCGATGAATGAAACCTCCGCCACGCTCCCTCATGGCGAGGATGAATTTACCTTTGCCGGCCTGACGCCCGTAGCCAGCCAGCTTGTGAGCTCGCCGCGCGTGGCGGAAAGCCCGGTTAATTTCGAGTGTCGATTGTCACAGTGCATTCAGCTTACCGGCGCGGATGGGACACCGATTGATACCTGGCTGGTGCTCGGCGAAGTCGTGGGCGTCCATATCGCCGAGAGTTTGCTGGAAGAGGGGATTTACCAGACCGCGAAAGCGCAGCCCATTCTGCGTGCGGGTGGACCTACAGCCTACTACGCCATCAGTGACAGCCATCGCTTCGATCTGGTACGCCCGGATGCGCGCAGGGGGTGATATGCGCGCAACCCTGTTGCCCGCCGATCAGCAGTTTTTTGCCGATCTGTTGAGCGGCCTGGTGCTCAACCCACAGCAGCTGGGGCGAGTCTGGTTTGCTCAACGTGGCGCGTCTGACGCTGTCGGAAGCGTGAGCCGCGACTGGCCACGGCTTGATGTCGTTCTTCGCGGGGAATATGGCAACAGACTGGTTACCGGGCAGCAGACCCTCTGCCAGGGGGAAATGCTGTTTCTTCCCGCCCAGGCCGCCAGCGTCCCGGTGTTTGAACGACCGGTCATGCTGCTGAGCATTCTTTTTGCGCCGTCGTGGCTGGGGCTGGTGTTTCATGATACCCGTCACGGGCGATCCGTGCCTGCGCAGCGACACGTTGAGCTTCCTCATCCTGAACGAGGCGAATGTGCTGCGATGCTGATGGCCCTGACGCACCTGAGCGCTTCCCCGCAGGATCAGGCCATTATTCAACCGCTGGTGCTGAGCCTGCTGCACTGGTGCCGGAAAGTGGTGTCGTCGCTGCCTGAACCGGGACTGTCGCGCGGGGATTTTCTCTATCAGAGCATTTGTAACTGGGTGCAGGAAAACTATGCTGAATCCCTGTCGCGGGACAGCGTCGCCGCGCTTTTTAATATTTCGGCTAACCATCTGTCACGCCTGTTCTCCCAGCAGGGGACGATGAGTTTTGTGGATTACGTTCGTTGGGTGCGTATGGCGAAGGCGAGAACCATCCTGCAAAAATACCACCTGCCGGTGGGGGAAGTGGCGAAGCGCTGCGGCTATGCCGATAGCGACTATTTTAGCCGTCTGTTCCGGCGCCAGTTTGGCCTGACGCCGGGGGAGTATCGCGCACGCTTTCAGTGACAGTCAGAACGTGATTTCAGCGTTCAACAGATCCAGGATACTTTGCGGCGTCGTTGCTGCAAACAGCGACTCGCGAAACGTTTTATTGACCAGCTTCCGCGCCAGCTGGGAAAAGACCTTCACGTGATTAATCCCTTCCTGAGCGCCGAGCGTCAGCATGATCACCATCTCGACGTCGCCCAAATCCGACTCCCAGTCAATCGCCTTGTCCAGACGGGCAATGCTGATGCTGGAGTGGCGTATCCATTGCGATTTGGTATGAGGGATCGCTACGCCAAACCCGACGGCGGTGGTGACAATCTCTTCGCGCTGCCAGAGATCTTCTTCAAGCTCCAGCGGGTTTTCGGTCCTGCCATGAATCGCAAGATTTCCGCATAAGAACTGAAGCACCTGCTCTTTTGAGGTCAGCGGCTCATTGACCACGATAGTCTCCAGCGCCAGCAATGGACGCGGCGGCGCTTCCGGTGTGAAATCCGCCAGCAGGGCTTCAATTTCCTCTGCGCTGCGGCTGTCGCAGGCCTTATCTGCCAGCGCCCGGCAGGCCGCCATGTCCAGCTGACGCAGCTGGGTTTTTACCGCAGGGATGCGCGGCCCGCTCATGCTGAACTCATCTATACCCAGCCCAAGCAGAAGAGGGAAGTAGCGCTGCTCTCCGCCAAGTTCCCCGCAAATGCCGACCCATTTCCCGTGACGATGCGCTGCGGTGACAATCTGGCGAACCATGCGTAAAAAAGACGGTGTGATGGGGTTATACAGCGCCGAAACGCGCGGGTTGTTGCGATCGACAGCGTAGAGATACTGAGTCATATCGTTCGAGCCGATACTGAAGAAATCCACCTCTTCGCAGAAGTGATCGATGATAAAGCAGACTGAAGGCACTTCAACCATGATCCCCAGCGGCAGGTGTGCGGTGTGACGTAACCCCTGTGAGGCCAGGGCGTCACGAACGTTTTGCAGCTCCTGTTTGATCCATAAAATCTGATCGAGACTGTGCACCATCGGGATCATCAACAGCGCATTGCCGCTGGCGCCTGCGCGTAAGATCGCGCGCAGTTGGGTGCGGAAGAGATCGGCAAATTCGGGATAAATACGAACGGCACGATAGCCGAGGAACGGGTTTTCTTCCTGGGGAATGTTCAGGTAAGAGAGCTGCTTATCGCCGCCGATGTCCATTGTGCGAAAGATGACCGGCTTGCCCTGCGCGGAGAGCAGCACCTGCTGATAGGCTTCGAATTGCTCCTGCTCGTCCGGCGCGGTGTCTCTGTCCATATACAGCATTTCAGTGCGAAACAGCCCGATACCCTGCGCGCCGCAGGTAAACGCCCCGGGCGCTTCCAGCGCGCTGCCGATGTTGGCGGCAATCTCTACCGGTACGTTGTCGCGGGTGAGCGCTGGAAGACCCGCATCTTTGATCTGCTGCTGGTGGCGTCGGTCGGCAAGGCGCTGCGCCACGCTATAGTAATCATTCACCGCGTCGTTGGGTTCAACGACCAGCACGCTACAGATGCCGTCCAGAATGACCTCTTTTCCCATCAACGGCGCCAGCGAGGCGACCGTTAAACCACTCAGCACAGGCACGGAGGCCGCGCGTGCCAGGATCAGCGTATGCGACGTCCGGCCTGTTTTTTCAAGCACCATTCCTTTCAGATACTGCGTGTCGAGGCTGAGGAACTGGCTGGGCGTCAGATCTTCCGCCACCAGAATAGTGGGAGCGCTGAGGGTGAATGCGGAGGTTTGCTGTAACTCCGGCCAGGTAATGTTAAGAAGCTGCTCGCTGATGTCGCGAATATCGCTGACGCGTTCACGCAGGTAGTCGCTGGCGGAGAGCGACAGCTTGTCGCAGATCAGCTCCATATTACGAATGATCGCCTCCGCAAGGCTTAGCCGTTCCTCGGCGATCAGTCGGCGTATGGTGCCGCCAAACTCCTCATCCTGGATCAGCGAAAGATGCGCGCTGAGAATGGTTTTACTCTCGCCGTCCAGCCCGCGCAGACGGTGGTTGAGCTGTTCAGCCAGTGTCGCCAGGCTGTGTTCCAGGCGGGTAATATCTTCCGGCGAGGCGGGGATCTGACAATAACGTTTGAGGTTATCGCTCTGCCAGCCTCGCAGAGTGCCAGCCCCGATGCCACTGGCGAGCGTAATGCCGTGCTGAAGGTGGGGAGCAAGCCTTACAAGCGAACGGGGCAGGGGATGCGCAACGTGCGGCGCGTCGCCGGAGGGAATACTGTCGCTGTCGATAAACGCGCCGGTGAGATACGCCTCCAGCACGCGTCGGGCCTGCTCCTCGTCGCTGCCGTTAATTTCCAGCACGCAGCTGTCATTAAACAGCGTACCGGTACTGATCAGCGCCAGCGAGCTTTTGGCATCCGCGTGAGTGTTAAGCCGTCTGTTGATAAAACGGATGTCGCTGCGCCATGCGCTGCACTGCTCTTTTAACGCCCAGGCCGGACGCGCATGCAGGCCGTTGGGCAGTGGGCAGAAAAATTCAATTGAAAGCATACTTCCTCCTGGCCGCGTGAGATCAGCATCTGAAGTCCGTCAGATGATCCACGGTCTCACGGTTCATGCATGCCACAAGCGCGACAAGCAGTTGTTGGGTGTGATGAATGTCTTTTTCGTCGGCAATGGATGCCGCGCAGTGTCCGTGTCGGGTCGGGGGACCAAGCACAAGAGTCGGCACGCCAGTGCCGGAGAGATGGATCGCCCCGCCGTCCGTTCCGCCGTTGCTGAACATGTCTTTTTGCAGCGGGATCCCTTGCGAGCGCGCGATCGTCTCAGCCAGCGCAATCAGTTTGGCTGGGGCGATGAGCGTTTTGTCGTACAGCACCAGCATCGGGCCCGCACCGATCTGGCGATGGTTGGCGCTGCCATAATCGAAATTTTTTGACCAGCAGGCGGTATCCAGCACCAGCGCGATATCAGGATGAATGGCGCGCGTGGCGGTCTGGCCGCCGCGCAGGCCGACCTCTTCACTTGAGCTGGCCACCAGCCAAAGCTCGCAGTCGAGCGGCGTCTGGTGCAGCTCGCGCAGCAGCGCGATCAGCAGGTAACAGCCGAGACGATCGTCGAAGGCTTTACCCATCACCCGATTATGGGGAAGGGTCTGAAAGGGCGTATCGAACGTCACGCGGTCGCCTGCGTCGATACCAGCGGCGAACACCTCCTCCGCCGACGTCGCGCCAATGTCGACACGCAAATTGTCAACGTTTTCTCCTTTCAAATCCCCATCCAGCAGTCCCGGTATTTTTTCCCCGTTACGCGTGGTGATGCGTACCGGCTGAAGGGTACGGGCCATCATGCGCACGTTGCCGATGGGCAGGACATCAATGGCCCCTTCGCGCGAGACGCTACGCACCATAAAACCAACTTCATCCATATGGGCGCAGACCATTACTTTCGGGCCCTGGCTCTGGTTGACGCGGATAAGCACGGAACCCAGCCCATCAAACTGAACCTCTTTATGGTATTTTTGCGCCTCACTAAGCAGGATGTCGCGCACCTCTTGCTCTGAGGCCGCAATGGCGTCTGCTTCGCTCAGGGCGCGCAGTAAATCTCTGTCCACTCTTGTTCTCCCGTCAGCAATAGCTGTTTGTGGAAGGTATAAAGCACCTCGGCGCCCGTTTCCGTCACCAGCACCACATCTTCAATTCGTACCCCGCCCAGGTGTTCAAGATAGATCCCCGGCTCAACGGTCAGCACCATGCCGGGCTGTAACAGGGTGCGGTCGGTGGGGGAAAAACGTGGATTTTCATGGACATCAATACCTATGGCATGGCCGGTGTTATGCCCGAACTGCGGGCCGTAACCTGCACGTTCAATCACGGAACGTGCGGCGCTATCGATCTGATGACAGGAAACGCCGGGGCGGATGGCATCAATGGCCGCCTGTTGTGCCGCCAGAACGATCTGGTACACCGCATAGAGAGGGTGCTCCTCCGGCGGCGTGTTTTGCCCGGCGACAAGAAAGGTCCTTGTCATATCCGAGCAATACCCCTGGTGTTGGGCGCCGAAATCAAGGGTGATCATCTCGCCAGGCATTATCACTTTGTCAGAGGCTTTGCCGTGGGGCAGCGCACCGCGCGGCCCGCTGGCGACAATGGTGTCGAAAGAGGGCTTGTCCGCACCCTCCTGCTTCATAAACCACTCCAGCTCGGCAGCGACTTCACGCTCGCGCATACCGGGCTGAATGAAACGCCGGATGTGCTGTGCGGCGCGGTCTGCAATGCCGCATGCTGCACGGATACGGTCGATTTCGTCAGCGGTTTTTATCTGCCGCAGCGCGTCGAGCGAGGTGCTGCAAAGCGTGGTATTCAGCGTATCGTGCCACAGCACGCCTGTTTGCCAGCTCACGTATTCACCCTCAAAGCCAAGACGGGTGAGATCTTCCTTCGCAATAATCTGATTCACCGCCTGCGCAAACGGGTTCTCCGTGTTAAGCAGGTGCATCTCATAGCCCGCCGCTCGTGAAGCGATATCGCTGTAGTAACGGAAATCCACCAGGATATGTGCCGCGGTTCGTGTCACCATCACATAGCCCGAACCGGTTGAAATGCCCAGGTGCGGCTGTTTATTCTGGCGCGAAGCGATGAGCACGCCGTCCAGTTTTTCCGCAGCCAGCCAGGCACGAAGCCTTCTCAGTAGTTCCATGGTTCACCCCGTTACAGCGTGTCGATAGCAAGTTTTCCGCGCTTGTGCAGACTGTTACGAATAATCACAACCAACAGCGCGGTGATCGCCGCCCCGACCACAATACTGAGCATGTACGCCCCCAGATTGGTGACCAGCGGCCACGCCCAGATCGCCGATTCAGGGAACCACTGCACGGCACCGAGCGCGGTGGCGGTCATCGCACCCGCGATCGCACCCGCCATATACGCTGGCAGCGTCGCAAGCGGATTTTCCAGCAGGAACGGGATGGCCCCTTCACTGATGCCCATAAAGGCGAGGAACATGGCCGTTTTGCCTTGCGGATAAAGCTGCGGACTGAACAGGCGTTTGCCGGTCAGACGATGGTCAATCAGTGTGGCCAGCCCCAGACCAATGGGCGGAATAACAATCGCCACGGCGCGGGAGGTGATGGGCAGGACATGATCGGTTGTCAGCCCCAGGCCAACAAATCCCGCCGCTTTGTTAATGGGGCCGCCAAGATCAATCGCCGTGGCCGCCGCCATCCCGATGGCATACATCATGGAGCCCGCCTGACCCGCCGCCAGCAGTACGGTCCGCATACCTGCATTCAGCCAGCCGCCAATCGGCGTGATGATGTAATACATCGCCAGCATCACAAACAGCGCCGAGAGGATTGGGATCAGAAAGGTGCTTTTAAAGGCCAGCAGATACTGCGGTACGTTAATACGGCTATTCAGCCATTTGACCAGATAGCCTGCGGCTATGGCGATAATCAGCGCGCCAATAAACGTGGAGGGCACGGGTTTGGTGGCAAGCCAGGTCAGTTTTTCCGCATCAAAGTTCAGCACCAGCGTCGGCTGCGTGGCGACAAGGCCACCGATAAACCCGGCCGGGAAGGCCAGCTTTCCGCCGATAGAGTTGGCGACAAAGGCGGCAAACATCGGGATGGCGAAGCTGAACAGCAGCCCGCCGAACGATTCGGTCAGATAGCCAAATTTCAATACCGAGAGATTGAAACCGGTGAATTTGCCAGAGTTAAGCGCGTCGAGAATACCGGTGTCAGGCGGGATCTCCAGCCAGACGTAGGCGATGAGCTGTGAAATGGCGAGGATAACCCCGCCCATGATAAGCGTTGGCACCATGCGGGATATCCCCGACATAATGTGCTGTGGAAGCTCTTTCCAGAAAGACGCACCGGCGGCAACCGGTGCGGATTTGATGGCAAGTGTGTCACCCTCGTGACTGTCCGGGCGAACCGCGCTGCGTTTTTTAATAGCCATGACGAAAACCCCTGGGTGTGAGGATTATTATTGTTCTGCTGCAATCATCTCTTCGATCTCTTTCAGGGTGCCTGCCGCGTTTTTAATGGCGTCCTGAAGCGTAATCTCATACACGTCGCGCGTTTCGAAGCGCTCATTGTCTTCCGGGGTGATCGCGATGGCGTGGATAATAATGTCAGCGTCGGCAATATCCTGCGGGGTCAGGCGATTCTGGATCCCGTCCGCGCCCTGGGTTTCAATTTTTACCTCATAACCGGCTTCCGTCGCCGCGTCTTCCAGCGCCTGGGCTGCCATGAAGGTATGTGCCAGGCCCATCGGGCAGGCGCACAGTGCAATCAGTTTTTTAGCCATGTGAAATTCCTCCTGTAGATAACGCCATGATTATGGCGGGGAGGTTTCAGTGATGTTTACCGGATTAATAATGCTTTAGCTGGAAAAATGATGCGTGTGAGCGGAAGTGTGAGGTTAATCGTCATATCACGGAAATCAATGAAAAACCGGGCAAAAAGGTGCCCGGCGCAGCATCAGTAACCGGCTTTATCAATGACAAACTGTTTGCCGCAGTTGCCCGGATGCGGCTGTGGCGCAAAGGAGCCGGCAGAGAGCGGGTTGTTGATGGTGCTGGCGTTCAGCGAGATCTGCATCTCGGTCAGATAAGCCGGATTGCCGTGGCAGGTAAGCTTGAACGCTTTTACGCTCTGTTTCCCCCAGCTTTTGGCCACGGCTGCATCGAAGTCGCTGCGGCGGACGGTTTTGCCATAATTTTCCGCCAGAAATTTTCCTGCCGCGCTGTGCTTCACTTCCTGGTTCATGCGCACCATGGTGCCGAAGTAAGCGTCGGGATCAAAACCAAAGCAGACGCCGTGTTTCGCGTATTCATAACGTTCAAGGCAGGAGTTGCCGCCCGCGCCGGGCATCACGCTGTTCAGCTTCGCCGCGCCGGTTAGCGATAGTCCGGTCTCTGCGGCGTCACATTTGCGGCTGGCTTTTGCTTCCGGCATATTTGGAACCGGACGAGTGGCACAGCCGAAGCGCATCCAGCGGCGTTCATCCACTCCGCGAGCGGCAATAGATTTCGGCAGCGCGGGCCATAAGCCGTGGACGGTCAGAAAATCGGTTTTGTTGCTGCTCTCTTTTTGCAGGCGGCACTCTTCCGGTTCGTCACGGTTACGTTCGACCATGCTCTGGCAAAATCCGGTTTGCCAGGAAAGGGCCAGAACGTAGCGATCGAAATCGCCGTACTGGGTTGGCTTAAGCGGATCTGCCTGAATTGAGAAGACACAGAGTGCAAGCGCTACTGCGCCAGACGGGATAACGATATCCTTCCTGAACATTTGCTTTCCTGATTGGTTGGGCGCGATTAATTTCTGGGGGTTATTAAAGCACAAAAAGCGCCCGCAGGCGCTTTTTGGAAATCAGGAATTTCGCTTAGGCAGCGCCGGGAACCAGCACTTCGGTGGCGATAATAACGATAATCAGGCCAACCAGCACCGGCACTGACGTGCGTTTTACCACTTCAAACGGAGAGATTTTCGCCATCCCCGCAACCGCAACCACCACGCCCGATACCGGAGAAATGGTACGACCCAGGTTGGAAGCCTGAAGCATCGGAATGGACAGGTAAGCCGGGTTGATGCCGGAGGAGTGCGCCAGCTTCGGGATCATCTCAACAAAGGCGTAGAACGGCGCGTTACCGGAGCCGGTGGTCATCGCCGCCAGCATGGTCAGCACCACCAGCACCAGCATCAGGATAATACTGGCCGAGCCGAACGAGGTGGCGATAGAGATCAGGCTCTGAATAAAGCCGATGGTGCTCAGCCCCTGGGCAAACACCCCCGCGGCAACCAGCAGCATCACCACGCCCGCGAAGGCATCCGCCATACCGCGGAAGGCAACTTCCAGACCCGTGAACACTTTCTGGGTGTTAAAACCACGAACGAATTCCAGGATGGCCGCCAGCAGCATACAGATCACCAGGATAGTGATGATGTGCAGCTGCGGGCCCCATTTGCCGTCGAAAATAAGCACGCCAATAATCGGCGTGAAGGGCAGGATGGAATAAAACGCCGGGGCGGTAGTGGTGATTTCGCTGACGTCCATCATTTCGTGGCTGACGTTCTCTTTCTTATCGAGATAGCGCTGCCAGAAGAAATGCGCCACGCCCATGCCGAGAATAGCGGTGATGGAGATCGGTAGTGTGGTTTTGAAGGCGAAGTCAATCAACGACATTTCCGCGGCTTTTGCGGCCAGCACTACGTCACCGGAAGTAGGGGAGAGAATAATCGCCGCCGGAGAGGCGCAAATAGCCGCCGCTGCGCCACGGCTGATCCCGACGTTAACCATTACCGGGAACAACGTTGCCATTAACAGCACGCCAAGGCCCGTTGCTGAGGAAACGGCTAATGACATCAGACAGGCCAGGAAATAGGCCGCGACCATCAGCAGATAGGGGGAATTAATATATTGCAGCGGCTTAGAAGCCAGCTTTACCACCATATCATTCGCGCCGATATGGGTCATATAGGCAGCAAATCCGCAGAGCATCATGATCATCATGCCCAGATCGCCGCCGCGGCTCATCAGCAGAATTTTTATATATTCCACAATATCGGTAGCGGTATATCCGGTGCTGGCTTCGCTGGCGGGTAAAACCTGATGACCCATTAGCGCGCTAATGATCAGCAGCGTCAGGCCGCCGACAAATAGCACGCCGGTGGCTGAGTAACCTTTAATGATGTAGCGTGCTACACCGACAATGACCACGACTCCAATGAGGAGTTCGAGAAAAGTAAGCATGATTTCCCCTGTATCCTTGCTGCCCGAGAGACAAATAATCAATAAAAAAGAAGCTGAAATGTGCCGAATAAATGTCCAGTCCTTGCTGATTAAAATCAAGAAAGAGACTACTAAAGGCACTGATGACGATATTTTTGCTAACCCTGCGTCATTTATATTAAGACGTTATTGACCTGATGAATAGATATTATATGTCATTAAATTGATGGTGAAGTGTTAAGGTTTTGAGTATTACTTGCCGACAATCGATTTAAAACGTAAATCTCTTTAAAACCACTTCTCTTTCATTCTTTTGCCTGCTTATACTCGGTTCACTTTCTCCTGTCCGACGATCTGAATATGCACGCCAGCTGGACATATCGCCTGCGCTTTATCAAAAAACATCTGCTGATGTTTTTGCTGGCGTTTGGCTGGCTGTTGATCCAGAGTCAGGTGGCCGTCGCCTCCCATCAATGTTCAATGGATTTGCGCGGCGAGGTGGCCACCATCCAGCATATGGAGATGATGGCGCAACCGGGGCCGCATTATGCTGCCGGTGCTTCACCGCTGTGTGAAAAACATTGTGTGCCGGATCAGGTACAAAAAGATCCTGCCCAGCCGCATCTGGTGGCGCTGCCTGCCGCCATGACCCTGACCTTAACGACGCCAGAGTGCTCCTCTGCGAGCCACTCTGCGTGGTCCGTTACCCCTCCTGCTGTGGGGCCGCCGGCAACGATCCGCTATTGCCGGTTTCGGGAGTAAAAACCTGTTAATTCGTTGATTTTATTTACTTAACGTTTAACAGGAGTTTTATCATGCGTACCGTATTCCTTTCCGCGCTGGTTGGCGCGTCCGTCTCTTTCGCTTCTTATACCGTTCAGGCAAACCAGACCTGGCAGGGCCACGGCGTGGTTCAGTCGATCTCTGACAGCGCCGTCATGCTCCGGCACGAGGCCATACCGGAACTAAAATGGCCAGCAATGACCATGCCGTTTACTTTATCTTCGGGCGCCACGCTGAACGGCGCCAAACCGGGGGATGAAGTGACCTTCACGCTTGAGCGTGCGGGTGACGGTTTCCAGATTATCTCGCTGACGCCAGCACGCTAAGCGAGGTCACCATGAAACAACACACACTGAGCCTGTGGCTCGGTGGGGTGTTGTTCGGCCTGTTAACCTCCGTCGCGCAGGCGGAGCCGTGGACGCTCGAACACACCCTGACCGAAGCCCAGCGCTACTCGGCAGAACTCTCCGCCAGCCGTAACGAAGCGCAGGCGCTGGATGCGATGGCGGATTCCGCCACGCAATTACCTGACCCAAAACTGAAATTCGGCATCGAAAACGTGCCGGTACAGGGCAGCAACGATCGGCGGCTGACGCGCGAAGGGATGACCATGCAGAAGGTTGGCATCATGCAAAGCTACGTCAGCTCAGAGAAGCGGGAACGTAAAGCGCAGACCTTTCAGGCGCAGGCGCGAAGCGTGCTGGCTAAATCCGAAGCCGTCCGCGCCGCGCTTCAGCGTGATACCGCCCAGGCCTGGCTGGATCTGGCGCTGGCCCAGCAGGCGCTGAATACGGCCAGAACGCTGGTACGCGAAACGGAACGCCAGCGCGGCGTGCAGAAGGCGAGCGTCGGGGCGGGAAGCGCAACGCCGGACAGCGTACTGGCCCTGCAAATGATCCTCAGCGCCATGCGTGACAAAGAGACGCTGGCGCAGCGGGATGTGCAGCTGGCGCAAAGCCGTCTGCTGGAGCTTACGGGGCACGCGATTACGGAGGTTAGCGGTCCGCTGCCGCGCTATCAGCGTCTTCCTGCCGATGAATAAACGTTGCAGGAGGGGATCGTCAGGCACCCGGAAGTGGAAGCCGCACGACGTGAAGCCGAGACCGCGAAAGCGCGTTCGGCGCAATCTGCCGTGGCGGCGATACCCGATGTGGATGTAGAGGTCTATTACGCCCACCGCGCCGAAGGTTATGACGATATGGCTGGCGTGATGTTCAGCGTGGATCTGCCTCTGTTCCAGTCAAAACGCCAGGACAAGGATTACGCAGCCGATGTTTCCCGCTCAATGCAGGCGGTGGATCAACTGACGCTGCTCAAACGCGAACACATTGCCCAGGTGCAAACGCTGGTGGCGCAGTATCAGGCTGCGCAAACGGTGTGGCAGCGTCAGCGGGACGAGGTACTGCCGTTGCAACGTCAACGGCTGGCGGTGCTGACGGCGCAATATCGCTCTGGACAGTCGGCGCTTCCGGCCCTGCTGGAGGCGCGTCGTGGCGTACTGGATACGGAACTGGCGGTGAACCAGGCGGAGCGCGAAATGGCGCGAACCTGGGCTGCCGTGAACTGGCTGATCCCGCAGGAGCTGGCGCAATGAAAAAAACAATGTTAATGGCGATTGCCATCGCGATAGCTGCCGCTGGCGGCTATTTTGTCGGAAAGAAGCAGACGCATCAGCCGGCTGCGGCTGCACAACCCTCTGAACGTAAGGTGCTTTACTGGTACGACCCTATGGTGCCCGGTCAGCGCTTCGATAAGCCGGGTAAATCCCCCTTTATGGATATGGATCTGGTCCCGCGCTACGCCGATGAAGCACAGGCGGCGTCAGGCGTGGCCATCAGCACTCAACAGCAGCAAAACCTGGGGATGAAAACCGCCAACGTTGAGATGCGCCAGCTGGTTTCGCCGTTCTCGGCCTTTGCCACGGTTGCAACGGATGAACGTAACGTCTCGGTGGTGTCAGCCCCGGCCAATGGCGTGGTGTCAAAATTGTTTGTTAATGCGCCGCAGCAGCAGGTGAAAGCCGGGGAGGCGCTGGCGCAACTGTGGATCCCGCAATGGACCACCGCCCAGCAGGAGTATCTCGCGGTTCGTCAGCTTGGCGATGCCGCATTGACCCGCGCCGCACGCGAGCGGCTGGCGTTGCAGTTTATGCCGGAAGAGGTCATTCGTTTGCTGGAGCGTAGCGGTAAGCCGCAGACCACGCTCACCCTGCGCGCTGACCGGGCGGGCTATGTGGTGAAGCTGGATGTGCGGGAAGGGGCGCAAATCACCGCAACGGCGCCGCTGTTTGAGATCGCCAGCCTCGATCCGGTCTGGCTGGTGGTCGATTACCCGCAAACGCAGGCGCAGTCTCTGGCAGTGGGCAGCAACGTGGTCGCAACGTCAGAAAGCTGGCCGGGGGAGCAATTCCACGGCACGGTCAGCGAGTTGCTGCCGCAGATGGAGGCGACCACGCGAACCCTGAAAGCCCGTATCGTGCTGGAAAATACCGCACATAAGCTGAAGCCAGGCATGTACCTCTCCGTCAGGCGTGCGGAAGAGCTGAAAGGCCCGCCGGTGCTGGCGGTGCCGGAAGAGGCGGTAATTAACAGCGGAGAGTCTGCGCGTCTGCTGCTGGCCACCGGGAACGGTTATTTCCGGCCTGTGACGGTAAAAACCGGCCTGACGGCGCAGGGCTGGACGGCGATCCTGTCCGGGGTCAAAGAGGGCGATAAGGTGGTGACGTCCGGGCAATTCCTCATTGATTCCGAAGCCAGCCTGCGTAGCGTGATGCCGGAGGTGACGCCATGATTGCCGCTGTGATTCGCGCCTCGTTGAGTAACCGCCTGCTGGTGATCCTGGCCGCGCTGATGATGGCAGGCTGGGGCTGGTGGGCGGTGCAGCGCGCGCCGCTGGACGCGTTGCCCGATCTGTCTGATGTGCAGGTCATTATCAAAGCGAGTTACCCCGGAAAAGCGCCGCAGGTGATTGAAGATCAGGTGACCTGGCCGCTGACAACCTCCATGTTGTCTGTGCCGGGCGCCAAAACCGTGCGTGGTTTTTCAATGTTTGGTGACGCTTATGTGTATGTGCTGTTTGAGGATGGCACCGATCTCTACTGGGCGCGATCCCGGGTACTGGAATATTTAAGCCAGGTACAGGCGCAGTTTCCGCCGGGCGTGAAGGTGTCGCTGGGGCCGGATGCGACGGGCGTGGGCTGGATCTACGAATATGCGCTGATCGACCGTAGTGGAAAACACAGTCTGGCAGATCTGCGGGCCCTTCAGGACTGGACGCTTAAGTTCGAGCTCAAGACAGTACCGAATGTATCTGAAGTGGCAAGTATTGGCGGAATGGTGCGTCAGTATCAGATCGTGGCGGACCCGGCGAAGATGCGCGCGCTGAATATTACCCACAGCCAGCTATCCGGCGCGGTGCAGGCCGCCAATAAAGAGAGCGGCGGCGCCCTGCTGGAGATGGGCGAAGCGGAGTATATGGTGCGGACAACGGGCTATTTGCGCTCGCTGGAGGATTTTCGCAATGTGGTGATCGCCACCCGCAATGGCGTGCCTGTCCTGCTGAAAGATGTCGCCACCCTTGGCATTGGCCCGGAGATCCGCCGGGGCGTGGCGGAGCTTAACGGTGAAGGGGAGGTCGCTGGCGGCGTGATCGTGATGCGCTACGGGCAGAATGCGCTGGAAACGCTTCGTGCGGTAAAAGCGAAACTGAGCGAGCTGCAAAAAACGCTGCCGCAGGGCGTCGAGATTATTCCGGTCTACGATCGCTCCACGCTGATTGAGGACTCGGTCAAAACGCTGACGCACAAGCTGCTCGAAGAGTTTGCCGTGGTGGTACTGGTGTGCGCGCTGTTCCTGTTCCACCTGCGCTCCGCGCTGGTGGCGATGGTCTCGCTGCCGCTGGGGATCCTCGGGGCATTTGTGGTGATGCACTATCAGGGCATTAACGCGAATATGATGTCGCTCGGCGGGATCGCCATTGCCATCGGGGCGATGGTGGATGCGGCAATTGTGATGATTGAAAATATGCACAAGGTGCTGGAGCAGTGGCGGCATGATAATCCGGGCAAGGAGCCCGCGCCGGGAGAGTACTGGCGTCTGGCGGAAAAGGCGGCGGTTGAAGTGGGACCAGCGCTGTTTTGCAGCCTGTTAATCATCACGCTGTCATTTATACCGGTTTTTTCGCTGGAAGCGCAGGAGGGACGAATGTTCTCGCCGCTGGCGTTCACCAAAACCTGGTCGATGGCCGTGGCCGCCGGGCTTGGGATCACCCTGGTGCCGGTGCTAATGGGCTTTTTCATTCGCGGGAAAATCCCGGATGAGAAGGCAAACCCGATCAACCGCCTCCTGATCCGCCTGTATGAGCCACTGCTGGACAAGGTGCTGACCTTCCCGAAAACGACCCTGGCGCTGGCATGTCTGCTGCTGATCGCCACACTGTGGCCGCTGAGCCGCCTGGGCAGCGAATTTATGCCGCCGCTGGATGAAGGGGATTTGCTCTATATGCCCTCCACGCTGCCGGGGATCTCTGCTCGCGAGGCATCGCGGCTGCTTCAGCAGACGGATCGCTTGATCAAAAGCGTCCCGGAGGTGGCGAGCGTGTTTGGCAAAGCCGGTCGGGCAGAGTCGGCAACCGATCCCGCGCCATTAACCATGCTGGAAACAACCATCCACTTTAAGCCCCGCGAGCAGTGGCGGCCAGGAATGACGCCGCAAAAGCTGGTGGAGGAGCTCGATAAAACCGTGTCGCTGCCGGGCATTGCCAATGTGTGGGTGCCGCCTGTCCGTAACCGCCTGGACATGCTGGCAACCGGGATCAAAAGCCCGGTCGGCATTAAGGTGAACGGCAATAATATTGCCGACATTGAGCGTGTGGCCCGGCAGATTGAGCAGGTGGTGAAGGACGTTCCTGGCGTCTCCTCTGCGCTGGCGGAGCGTCTGGAAGGCGGACGCTACGTGGATATTCGTATCGACCGGCAAAAAGCCGCGCGCTACGGCGTTTCCGTCGATGAACTGCAAAGCCTGGTCTCCACGCTGGTCGGGGGCGATAACATTGGCGAGGTGATCCAGGGACGCGAGCGGTATCCCATCAACCTGCGTTATCCCCGCGATTTGCGTGATAACGTCGACACGTTGCGGGTGTTGCCGGTAGTGACCGCCAGCGGTAGCCAGGTGGCGCTGGGGGAATTGGCCGATATCGTCGTGACGGAAGGCCCACCGATGCTCAAAAGTGAAAACGCGCGCCTTTCCAGCTGGATCTACGTGGACTTGCGCGGGCGCGATCTGAAATCCGCCGTGGATGAAATGCAAAAACGGGTGGAGGAGAAGGTGGTATTGCCGCAGGGCGTGTCTCTCTCCTGGTCCGGGCAGTTTGAATATCTGGAACGGGCGACCGCGATGCTCAAAATAGTTTTACCTGTCACGCTGATGATTATATTCGTCCTTTTATGGTTAACCTTCAGGCGGATATCAAATGTCCTGATAATAATGGGGACATTGCCTTTCGCGCTTATTGGGGGCGTGTGGTTACTGTGGCTGCTTGAATATAATTTGTCAGTGGCGGGGGCCGTTGGCTTTATCGCCCTTTCCGGGGTGGCGGCAGAATTCGGCGTAATTATGGTTCTTTATTTGAATCATGCGCTTGATAAATATCACAGGCTGGAGCCAGAAGGGGGAAATACGGTGCTGATTCGGGCGATCCACGAAGGAGCCGTGCTGCGCGTGCGTCCGAAGGTGATGACGGTCGCCACTATTATGGCAGGACTGCTGCCCATCATGTGGGGCAGTGGGAGTGGCTCAGAGGTGATGCAACGTATTGCCGCGCCGATGATTGGTGGCATGGTAACGGCACCGTTATTATCGATGTTAGTTATTCCCGCACTTTATAAATTGTTACATCAACGTTAAATATGTCAACTGCATGTGCTTATTCAGGCATGCAGTTTATGTTTCCTCAGATTATTCCCAGAAACGGGAGGGTAATTAGGAATAACACCCATGCTGTTAAGCGTTCATTCAAGTATTCTGTGTTAAAGTCTGCACCGAATACTAAATATGGTAATGGCACTGTGAATGTACGAATTAAATTTTCCCTGATTTTATTGTTTATTATTGGGCAGTTATCATTTGCGTCTGCTGTTAATGCAGACAGCAATACAGCGGATAAAGGCTGGTTCACCACCTTCACGGATAACGTCGCGCAAACATGGAATGAACCTGAGCATTACGATCTCTACATTCCGGCCATTACGTGGCATGCACGTTTTGCCTACGATAAAGAAAAAACTGACCGTTATAACGAGCGTCCGTGGGGGGCCGGCTTCGGTCAGTCTCGCTGGGATGAAAAAGGTAACTGGCATGGCCTGTACCTGATGGCGTTTAAGGACTCCTACAATAAATGGGAGCCTATTGGCGGCTACGGCTGGGAAAAAACCTGGCGTCCGTTATCGGACGACAACTTCCGTCTGGGGCTGGGCTATACGGCAGGGTTTACGGCGCGTGATAACTGGAAATACATTCCTGTTCCGGTACTGCTGCCGCTTGCCTCCATCGGTTACGGGCCGGCGACGTTTCAGATGACCTACATACCGGGTACGTATAACAACGGTAACGTTTACTTTGCCTGGATGCGGTTTCAGTTTTAACTGAATTTTTCTGCTAAATCGGCCAAAAAACGCACAGGCATTGAAATGTAAAGAATAAAAATCGGACAGCGAAAATTAACGCGACTTTTGTCACTTTTTATCAAAGATCCGCTGGACAAAACGCCTCACAATTGTTGTACTGATACCCGACACAGCATTTGTGTCGTTTTTTAATGTAAAGGTAATTTTGATGTCTAAGATTAAAGGTAACGTTAAGTGGTTTAATGAGTCCAAAGGATTCGGTTTCATTACTCCTGAAGATGGCAGCAAAGACGTGTTCGTACACTTCTCTGCAATCCAGTCTAATGGTTTCAAAACTCTGGCTGAAGGTCAGCGCGTAGAGTTCGAAATCACTAACGGTGCCAAAGGCCCTTCTGCTGCTAACGTAATCGCTCTGTAATTCAGACGCGTCAGCAAGAATTTCAAAACCCGCTCAATGAGCGGGTTTTTTTCGTTCTGAATCAACCAATAAGATAGATCTTCAGGAAGCTGGCGACGATCGCGACGCTTAGCAATACCATACCTGCGCCTAAGAGATTTTCTTTCATGCTATCACCCTCGTTCAATATTGAGCCAAGAGTGACAGAGAAAAATTAAGCCAACATTAAGGTTGCCGCGCTTAATGTCCGCTGGCGGAGGAAAATAACCAGAATGCGATCGCAGTCATCGCAAACGAGCCAAGCATGTTAACGGCAATGTTGGTCAGCGCCCAGCCCATCCGGTCTTCCTGAAACAGAAATACCACCTCCGCAGAGAAGGTAGAAAACGTTGTTAAGCCGCCGCAGAAACCAGTTGTAATCAGAACCTTCCACATAGGGTCGATGTTGGTCATACGATTAAACCAGGCCAGCCCCATCCCAATAATAAACGCCCCAATCAGGTTTGCCGCCAGTGTTCCCATCGGAATGGCCTGATGCAGGGGGTTAAACCGCATGCTTAAGAGCCACCGCGCAACGCTACCCGTGCCTCCACCAATAAAAACGGCTATAAGTAGTTGTAACACTGTCAATACCTGCTATTTGCTGTGTAAGTGCGTCGAGTGTAACGCTGTTTTTGACCGGGAGACAATTATGTATGTTGCAGTAGGGCAGTTCGCGGTAACGCCGGACTGGAATGAAAACGCGGAAAAATGCGTCTCCCTGATGCATCAGGCGAAGCAAAAGGGGGCGTCGTTGCTGGTACTTCCCGAGGCGTTACTGGCCCGTGATGATACCGATCCGGATCTGTCGGTAAAGTCTGCACAAACGCTGGAAGGGGCGTTTCTGAAACGACTGCTGGCCGAAAGCGTTGACAACACGCTCACCACCATATTGACGGTCCATGTTCCGTCCACGTCGGGGCGCGCGGTGAACACGCTGGTGGCGATACGTGAAGGCGCCATTATCGCGAGCTACGCCAAACTTCATCTGTATGATGCGTTCAGCGTTCAGGAGTCGCGCCTGGTCGATCCGGGGAGTGTAATTCCGCCGCTGATTGAGGTGGAGGGATTTAAGGTTGGCCTGATGACCTGCTACGACATTCGTTTTCCCGAGCTGGCGCTGAACCTGGCATTGCAGGGGGCCGAGGTGCTGGTTCTGCCTGCCGCCTGGGTCAAAGGACCGCTTAAGGAGCATCACTGGGCGACGCTGCTGGCAGCACGCGCGCTGGATACCACCTGTTACGTGGTAGCCGCGGGTGAATGTGGTAACAAAAATATCGGGCAGAGCAGGGTTGTCGATCCGCTGGGGGTGACGGTTGTTGCGGCAGCGGAGACGCCTGCGTTATTGCTGACGGAGATAATTTCAGCCCGAATAGCGCTTGCGCGGCAGCAATTACCTGTTCTGCGCAATCGCAGGTTTGCGCCACCGCAATTAATGTGATGTTTTTTTCAACAATGCTTGATTCACCTTGTTACAGATTGCTATTGTGTGCACGCGCCAAATGACCGTTAATACGTTCAGGTTTTTTGGCGGAATGCAGCCTGTTTCATGTAAAGAAGGTATTTATGGGTGAGATTAGTATTACCAAACTGCTGGTGGTTGCCGCACTGGTCGTCCTGCTGTTCGGTACCAAGAAGTTACGCACGCTGGGTGGAGACCTGGGTGCTGCCATTAAGGGCTTTAAGAAAGCAATGAACGATGACGACGCGGCAGCGAAGAAAAGTGCCGAAGATGACATCACTGCACAGAAGCTTTCACACAAAGAGTAATGGCAATGCTGCAAGGCTTGCATAAAAAACCGGCTCAGAAGGCCGGTTTTTTGTTTTACTGTAAATAAATTTTACAGCTTTATTTCACTTCTTCGCCCTTCGCCTGCATATCGGCGTGATAAGAGGAGCGAACAAACGGACCGCACGCGGCATGGGTAAAGCCCATCGCCATCGCTTCGGCTTTCATTTCATCGAACTCATCCGGGCTCACGTAACGCTGTACAGGCAGGTGGTGACGGCTTGGCTGGAGGTACTGGCCCAGCGTCAGCATGGTGACGCCGTGGCGGCGCAGATCGCGCATCACTTCAATGATCTCAGCGTTGGTTTCACCCAGGCCGACCATCAGGCCAGACTTGGTTGGAATATGCGGATGGGCTTCTTTAAAGCGCTCCAGCAGCTTCAGCGACCAGTTGTAGTCTGCACCGGGACGTACCTGACGGTAGATACGCGGTACGTTCTCCAGGTTGTGGTTGAACACGTCTGGTGGCGTCGCGGTCAGGATATCGAGCGCGCGATCCATACGGCCACGGAAGTCCGGCACCAGCGTCTCAATCTTAATGTTCGGGCTTTTTTCGCGGATGGCGGTAATACAGTCAGCGAAATGCTGAGCACCGCCATCGCGCAGATCGTCACGGTCAACGGAGGTGATAACAACATAACGCAGCGCCATATCGGCAATCGTCTGCGCCAGTTTTTGCGGTTCGTTAGCGTCAGGCGCAACAGGACGGCCATGGGCAACGTCACAGAACGGACAGCGGCGGGTGCAGATGGCACCCAGAATCATAAATGTCGCGGTACCGTGATTGAAACATTCAGCAAGGTTAGGGCAGGAGGCCTCTTCACAGACAGAGTGAAGGCCATTTTTGCGCATCGCCGCTTTGATCCCCTGGATACGCGAAGAGTCGGCCGGAAGTTTGATTTTCATCCATTCCGGTTTTCTTAACAGCGCCTCGCGCTCTGTAGCCACGTTTTTAACCGGGATAAGGGCCATTTTATCGGCATCGCGGTATTTAACACCGCGTTCCATCACAATGGGTTTACTCATAGCGTGCGTGTTCCAGTTGCGAATATCGAAGGAAAGCGTTTCAATTCAAGGGAATGTTGTAATTATCAACTATTTTTGAACGAACGACAGGCAGTATATCATTTAAAGGGGCGATAAAGCAGCCTGCCAGGTCGCCAATTTGTAAAATAGTTGTTGATTTGTGCCTTTTGCCCCGCATGCGGCAGGGGCTTGTGCTGAAAGGCGGGATCAGAACGCCTGGCGGATCACGTTAATGACGTTTTCCAGCACCGGATCGCGCAGGCTTAGCTTGTTGTAATGCAGTGAGATTTCAACAGATTCCGTCGTAAGTTGACTCAATGGAATACTCTCCAGCGGCCAGCACTTTTGAAGCAGAGTGAAGAGACGCACAGGCATAATACAGAGCAAATCGCTGCTGCCAATCAGGGCCGCGAGGGTAAACATATTGTAACTGCTGAAGCTGATCAGACGGTCCGGGAACAGTTCGTCAATACGCTGGCGCAGCGGATCCGGACCCTGTCCCTCGGACATAAAGGTTGCATGTTCGTAATGACGTAAATTTTCAGGCGTTAAAGGTGCGCCCAATGCAGGATGATTCTGACGACACACGAGCGCCAGAGAGTCGGTATAGAGAACGTTATGCCCTAATGCCCTGGCTGCGAAGCTATTGCTGTCGATGATCAGGTCCGTCTGGAATTGTGCCAGCTGAGTTTCCGGATCGTTAACGGGCACGTTGCGGATCAGCAGCTGTGGCACATGCTGTTTAACAGCCTGGTAAATAGCGGGCATGACCAGAACGCCCACAGAGGGAGAGGTGCCTATGGTGATGGTTCGTTGCTTATCGTAACTGCCGGTGAGATCCAGCGCGCCCAGTATCGATTCCAGACCCTGGCTGATGTACTCATGCAGATGGGTGGCGTACGCGGTGGGGGTTACGCCCTGGCCTTTACGAATAAATAAGGGATCGGGAAATATCGCGCGCAATTTTTGAATTGACTGGCTAATTGCAGAGGGCGTGAGATTAAGAATTTTCGCAGCATTAACGATCCCTTTGTGGACATATACCGCCTCAAAAATAGTCAATAAATTGAGATCAATATTACGTAAAGTCCGGAAAATTTGCGGCTTATCTTCGCCGCTGGTTTCATTCAGGCGTTTGGCTGGTAAATTAGTAGGCTCCACGCTCTTACTCCGTATCCATTCACAATATGAATGATAGTTGAATTTATTTATTATGCTTGCAGAGATTCGTAAAGTGTTTCGTAAGTTTCCCTTGTTTATCGAAAACAAGCAGTTGGGTGATTATCACGCACGTTACACGATACCCAGTGATGGTACTATTAAGGTTATAATTAATATGGGACGCTAATATATGGGCGACTCGAAAATATAGAATATGCGGTTTATTGTAAAGCGTAAATGCGGCAATTAAGCAGTGGCTGGTCAAATAACCGAGCCACTGCCGGAAGTGTGTTAAGCAGCAATATATTCGTAGTCAGGATTGTTAAGCAGTGCTAAAAACTTCTTCAGAAGCACGGGGCGGATATTCTCAGGCGTGGCGGTATCTACCCACTGGCGCATTTGCGTCATTTCCATACCGGCATACCCGCATGGGTTGATGCGCTGGAAAGGGGTCAGATCCATATTGATATTCAGCGCCAGCCCGTGGAACGAGCAGCCTTTACGGATACGCAGCCCCAGCGAACAGATCTTCATCTCTCCCACGTAGACGCCCGGGGCATCGGCGCGAGGGTGAGCATCGATACCGTACTCAGCGAGCGTGTTCACCACGGTCTGTTCCAGTAAGGTCACGAGCTCACGCACGCCCAGCTTTCTGCGTTTCAGGTTAAGCAGGACATACATGACCTGCTGGCCCGGGCCGTGGTAGGTTACCTGTCCACCGCGATCGCTCTGGATCACCGGGATATCACCCGTCATCAATAAATGTTCGGCTTTTCCTGCCTGGCCTTGAGTAAACACCGGCAGGTGTTCAACCAGCCAGATTTCATCAGGGGTGGTGTCATCGCGCATATCGGTAAAGTCATGCATAGCCTGAGAGACTGGCTCGTAAGGCTGTAGCCCAAGATGGCGGACAAGAATTTTATCCTGGTACAAAAGGACGTCTCCGAAGACAAGGGAGAATAGGTAACGGGGAGTATATCACAGCGGGGAAGTGGGTTACCCGGCAAACCGGGTAACCGCTGAGGGACTACAGCACCATACGAACAATTTCGATATTGCCGAGCTCTTCGTACAGCGTCTCAACCTGCTCAATGTGTGTCGCAGTGATGGTGATTGAGACCGAGTGGTAGTTACCTTTGCTGCTCGGTTTGACTGATGGAGAGTAGTCGCCCGGCGCATGGCGCTGTACCACTTCAACCACCTGATCAACCAGCTCAGGTTTCGCCAGACCCATTACTTTGTAAGTAAAAGGGGTAGGGAATTCAAGCAGTTCGTTAAGTTTGGTTTTCATGTCAGCTCCGGCGTGTGTATAAAAAATAATAACTCCCGCCACGGGGCGGGAGTTTTACTGATACGTAGTATATGGGGATCAAAATCACACTTTCAAGTGTTCAATTTTTAACCAAACCAGTGATGGAACATCAGCTTAATGTAATCAATGATTTTGCCGAAGAAATTGCCTTCAGGAATTTCCTCCAGCACCACCAGCGGGCGCTGATCGATGGTTTTGCCATCCAGCTGGAAGTTGATAGTACCCACGACCTGATTCTTTTGCAGCGGGGCGTGCAGCTCGGTGGTATTCAGCACGTAGCTGGCTTTCAGATCTTTCATACGACCGCGTGGGATCGTCAGATAGAGATCTTTGTCCACGCCCAGGGAAGCGCGGTCGTTATCGCCAAACCAGACAGGTTCAGAGGCAAATTCTTTACCGGCTTTCAGCGGGTTCACGGTTTCGAAGAAGCGGAAGCCCCAGGTCAGCAGTTTTTTGCTTTCCGTTTCGCGACCTTTAAACGTACGTCCCCCCATCACGGCAGAGATCAGACGCATCTGGCCTTCAGTGGCGGAGGCCACCAGGTTATAGCCGGCTTTGTCGGTGTGGCCGGTTTTGATACCGTCGACGTTCAGGCTGTTGTCCCACAGCAGGCCGTTACGGTTGGTCTGACGAATGCCGTTGAAGGTGAACTCTTTCTCTTTGTAGATAGAGTACTCGTTTGGCACATCGCGGATCAGCGCCTGACCGATCAGCGCCATGTCACGCGCGGAGCTGTACTGACCCTCGGCGTCCAGGCCATGTACGGTCTGGAAGTGGCTGTTTTTCAGACCCAGCGCGGAGACGTAGCTGTTCATCAGGCCCACAAACGCGTCCTGGCTGCCCGCTGCAAAATCGGCCATGGCCACGCAGGCGTCGTTACCGGACTGCAAGTTGATGCCACGGATAAGCTGAGAGACCGGAACCTGCATGCCTGGCTTCAGGAACATCAGCGATGAACCTTTGAACACCGGGTTGCCGGTTGCCCACGCATCGTTACCGATGGTCACCAGGTCGGTTTCTTTGAATTTGCCTGCTTTCATGGCCTGGCCGATAACATAGCTGGTCATCATTTTGGTCAGGCTGGCCGGATCGCGGCGGGCATCGGCGTTCTGTTCTGCCAGAACTTTGCCGGAGTTGTAATCAATCAGGATGTAGGATTCCGCGTCGATCTGCGGAACGCCAGGGATCATGGTCTTGATGTTCAGGTCGTCCGCGTGAGCTGCGGAGAACGCAGCAGCGCAAAGGGCCGTGGTCAGCGCCATGCGCTGCACAAAACGAGCAGAAAAAGTGGTCTTCATGGTCAGAACTACGACATCCGTGATGGAATT
Organism: Enterobacter cloacae complex sp. 6730903; assembly: GCF_048283985.1. Lineage (NCBI taxonomy): Bacteria > Pseudomonadati > Pseudomonadota > Gammaproteobacteria > Enterobacterales > Enterobacteriaceae > Enterobacter > Enterobacter cloacae complex sp. 6730903. The sequence goes on from NZ_JBLVXX010000008.1 coordinate 71,013, forward strand.
AAAAAAAGTGCCTTACTATAGCAAATGCTATACGGGCAGGCATCCGACTTTCATCATGAGAGTGTTAACGTGCTTTACACAAACTGACATTTCGGATACCACCGAATAATTATTTTGCAACAGCGATAAACGACTGGAGCTGCGCCTCGCTCTGCAAACGCTGTTGCAGGGAAGCTGCCTGCGATTTGCTGGCAAATGGACCCATCTGGATACGCCATACCGCACCGTTTTGCTCAACGCGGCCTGGCACGCCAAACTGCTTGCTTAAACGCTGCTGATATTGCTCTGCACGGGTCCGATCGCTGACGGCGCCAACCTGAACCACGTAGCTGCCGCTCGCCGTAGCAGGCGCCGCAGTCTGCGTAGCAGCAGGCGCGGTCACCGGGGCGGGTTGTGTAGCGGGTGCAGCAGCGACGGGCGCAGGCGCTGGAGCAGGTTCATTTGATTCAATCACGCCCGGCGCTAACGTGGTGGGTGCGCCAAGGAAACCACTGCTTTTAACCGGGGCGCCTGTCGCGTCTTCACTTTGCAGCGTATCGTTGCTGATAGCACGCACTTCACCCTGAGGCTGTGCGGGCTCTGCCGGCGTTGAAGCGCCCCCCATACCACCGCTCAGATCCGGGCGAGCGGGCAGGGCATAGGTCTGTTTCGCGACCGTGGTACAGGCCGTGCCCGGGCCAGACAGTGAACCATCCTGCGCCACGATAATCGGGTCGATACGCACTTTAGTATTGTTTGAGGTGTTCAGACGGTCGGCCGCCGCGCGGGACAGGGAGATGACGCGATCGGTGCCGTAAGGACCGCGATCGTTGATACGCACCACGATCATTCGGCCATTCGCCAGGTTAGTGATGCGTGCATAGCTCGGGACAGGCAACGTCGGGTGTGCCGCTGTGATCTGCATCGGATCGAAGGTTTCACCCGACGCGGTCAGATTGCTGCCGGGCTCAGCGTCATAGATGGCAGCAAAGCCAGCCTGGCTGAAACGGGAAGGATCCTGAACGATTTTATAGCTTTTACCGTCGCGCTGATAATCCTGATTCACGCTGGCGTTCAGCGGTTCATAAACGGGATCGGCACCGCTAATCTCGACAATCGGGCCATTACAGACCGCAGGCTGCGGCGGCGCGACGGTTGCCTGTTGCTGACCATCATCACTTGTACAGGCGGCAAGTAAACTTGCTGCGATGCAGATCCCCAGCCACTGCTTACGCATTGCGATCCCCTTATTTTTATACGCTTTTGGACAACATTTTCCTGTGGGTATGGATCGACATGACGATACCAAACCCGGCCATCAACACGATCAGTGCCGAGCCCCCGTAACTCACCAGCGGCAGCGGTACGCCAACAACCGGCAGGATCCCACTCACCATACCAATATTTACGAAGACATAAACGAACAAAATCAACATTAATCCGCCTGCCATCACGCGACCAAAGGTGGTTTGCGCGCGCGCGGCAATCCACAAACCTCGCATGATCAGCAGCACGTAGAGTGCAAGCAGCACCAGGATGCCTACCAGCCCCAACTCCTCAGCCAGAACGGCAAAGATAAAGTCGGTATGGCGTTCCGGTAAAAATTCGAGCTGCGACTGCGTACCGTGCAGCCAGCCTTTACCGCGCAGGCCGCCGGAGCCAATCGCAATCTTCGACTGAATAATATGATAGCCTGCGCCCAGCGGATCGGTCTCGGGATCGAGCAGCATCATAACGCGCTGACGCTGGTAATCATGCATCAGGAAGAACCAGAGGATAGGGATAAACGCGGCAACCAGCACCACGGCGATACCGATCAGACGCCAGCTCAGGCCGGACAGGAACAGGACGAACAGGCCGGAGAGGGCGATAAGAATTGAAGTACCGAGGTCCGGCTGTGCGGCCACGAGCAGCGTCGGCAGGAAAATCAGCACCAGCGCAATGGCGGTATTTTTCAACGACGGCGGGCAGACGTCGCGGTTAATAAAGCGCGCCACCATCAGCGGGACGGCGATTTTGGCGATTTCCGACGGCTGGAAGCGAACAATCCCCAGATCCAGCCAGCGTTGCGCCCCCTTCGAGATGGCGCCGAAAGCATCTACTGCCACCAACAAAATGATACAGAAAATATAGAGATAGGGCGCCCAGCCCTCGTACACGCGTGGCGGTATTTGCGCCATCACCACCATAATGACCAGACCCATGGCGATCTGGCCGATTTTACGCTCCATCATGCCGATATCCTGGCCGCTGGCGCTCCAGATAACGAGGGCGCTATAGACCAGCAGAGCCAGCAGGATCAGCAGCATGGCTGGATCGATGTGGATCTTGTCCCACAGCGATTTTTTATTCGGATTATCCGTCATGATTATTGGTCCTCCGCCGCAGCGGCTGCCGGGTTTTCAGCTGGCAGTTCGGTGTTGTTGTCACCCAGCATGATGTGGTCGAGGATTTGACGCATGATGGTACCCACCGCCGGGCCTGCGCCGCCGTTCTCCAGAATCATCGCCACCGCAACCTGCGGGTTATCATAAGGGGCAAACGCCGTCATGAGCTTGTGGTCACGCAGACGTTCGGCAATTTTATGTGCGTTATAGGTTTCATTCGCTTTCAGACCGAAGACCTGAGCCGTACCTGATTTCGCGGCTACCTTATACGGTGCGCCAGCGAAATATTTGTGCGCCGTCCCGTTAGGGCGGTTGGCTACACCGTACATGCCGTCTTTCGCGATTTCCCAGTACCCGGAATGAATGTCACCCACCGGCGGCTCGTGCGGCTGTATCCACGGCACTTTTTTGCCGTCTTCAACGGTGCTTTGCAGCAGGTGCGGCACTTTCACGACGCCATCGTTAATGAGGATCATCATCGCCTTGTTCATTTGCAGCGGCGTTGCCGTCCAGTAGCCCTGGCCGATCCCCACCGGAATGGTGTCACCCTGATACCAGGGTTTTTTAAAGCGCTTCAGCTTCCATTCGCGGGTTGGCATGTTGCCGGAACGCTCTTCCGCCAAATCTATACCGGTGTAATGCCCGTAGCCGAATTTGCTCATCCATTCAGACAGACGGTCAATACCCATGTCGTAGGCGACCTGATAGAAGAAGGTATCCGCCGACTCCTCCAGTGATTTGGTCACGTTCAGATGGCCGTGGCCCCATTTTTTCCAGTCGCGGTAGCGTTTCTCAGAGCCAGGCAACTGCCACCAGCCGGGGTCAAACAGACTGGTATTACGGGTGATGACGCCCGCACTCAGCGCAGACACGGCGACATACGGTTTAACCGTTGAAGCTGGAGGATAAACCCCCTGCGTTGCGCGGTTTACCAGCGGCGTGTTTGGATCGTTGAGCAGGCCGGAGTAATCCTTGCTGGAGATGCCATCCACGAAGAGGTTCGGATCGTAGCTTGGCATGGAAACCATCGCCAGAATGCCGCCGGTACGCGGGTCGGTCACGATAACCGCCGCACGGCTACCCGCCAGCAGCGTCTCGATATACTGCTGTAGCTTCAGGTCGAGCGTCAGATAGACGTCATGTCCCGCCTGCGGGGGAACCTCTTTCAGCTGACGGATCACGCGGCCACGGTTGTTAACTTCAACCTCTTCATAACCGGTCTGACCGTGCAGCACATCTTCGTAATAACGTTCGATCCCCAGCTTGCCAATATCATGGGTTGCGGCGTAGTTAGCCAGCTTGCCGTCTTTATCAAGGCGTTCGACGTCTTTATCGTTGATTTTGGAGACGTAACCGATGACGTGCGTCAGCGCGGAGCCGTAAGGATAGTAGCGGCGTTTATAGCCTTTGACTTCCACACCGGGGAAACGGTACTGGTTAACGGCAAAACGGGCGACCTGCACTTCTGTCAGGTTGGTTTTTACCGGAATGGAGGTGAATCGGTGAGAACGTGCGCGCTCTTTTTTGAACGCAGCGATATCGTCATCAGTCAGGTCGACAACGCTTCTCAGCGCGTTCAGCGTATCCTGCACGTTATCCACTTTCTCGGGCATCATCTCTATCTGGTAGATGGTGCGATTAAGCGCCAGCGGCGTGCCGTTACGATCGTAGATAATGCCGCGGCTGGGCGCGATGGGCACCAGCTTGATACGGTTTTCGTTTGAGCGGGTCTGGTAATCGGTATAGCGGACAATTTGCAGATTATAGAGGTTGGCGATCAGCACGCCGGTAAGCAGCAAAATCCCCGTAAAGGCGACCAGCGCCCGGCGCACAAACAGCGCGGACTCAGCCGTATAGTCGCGAAAAGAATTCTGTAGTTTCATCCGCTGCTTAAATTACCCTGGTCAGTCATTACTCGCGGTGATAAGGGTGGTTGGTAGTGATGCTCCATGCGCGATACAAACTTTCTGCCACGAGAACCCGTACAAGCGGGTGGGGCAGCGTCAGCGCCGAGAGTGACCAACTTTGTTCTGCTGCCGCTTTGCAGGCGGGAGATAACCCCTCTGGTCCGCCAATCAACAGACTGACGTCCCGACCATCCTGCTTCCAGCGCTCCAGTTCGTGCGCCAGCTGCGGCGTATCCCAGGGTTTGCCCGGGATATCGAGGGTCACGATGCGGTTTTTGCCTGCGGCAGCCAGCATCAGCTCTCCCTCTTTATCGAGAATACGTTTGATATCTGCGTTCTTGCCGCGCTTTCCTGCTGGGATCTCCACCAGTTCGAACGGCATATCTTTTGGGAAACGACGCAGATACTCAGTAAAACCGGTTTGTACCCAGTCCGGCATTTTGGTGCCGACGGCGACCAGTTGCAACTTCACGCATTAACCCCAGAGTTTTTCCAGCTCATACAGGCGACGGCTCTCTTCCTGCATGACGTGGACAATCACATCGCCGAGATCGACAACCACCCAGTCAGCGGTCGCTTCACCTTCAACGCCCAGCGGAAGCAGCCCTGCCGCGCGCGATTCCTGAACAACATGGTCAGCAATCGAAACAACGTGACGAGTTGAGGTCCCGGTGCAGATGATCATGCAGTCGGTGATGCTGGATTTACCCTTAACGTCGATAGCGATGATGTCCTGACCTTTCAGGTCATCAATTTTGTCGATAACAAAATCCTGGAGTGCTTTACCCTGCAAGTTTTCCCCCTGGGTGAATGAGATTATACAACTATGATTTCGTGGCCAGTCAGTATACCTGAACTGACGCCAGTCGCGGGACAAATGTCACCGCCCGGCTTTTGAAGGCGGGTATCATCCCACCCTCCGCCTGAGATTGCATCGCCATTTTTGTAAAACAATTTCTGTAAAGCAGCGATCGGCGGGAAAGTCTGGCAGCGGAGGATATCAGTATGGCTTAGCCTGTCAAGGCAGGATAATCATTAACGGACAATTTCGCCGGCGATGATCAGACATCTGTACTTTTCTGATACAGACCGTGCGCATGGATATAGGCCAGCACGGACGAGGGGAGGAGATCGTCACAGTCTAAACCCTGCTGGAGACGCTCGCGGATGAGGGTTGCGGAAATATCAAACCACGGCGTTTCAGCGAGGTAAATTTTCCCGGCGGGGAGACTGTGCAGGTCTTCTATATTGTCCGTCAGATGCGCGTCAAGCCACTGCTGATGCTGCGCCTCGCGCATGGTCAGCGGGTAGCCCGGACGGCGGCAGACCAGCAGATGACTGTTTTCCAGGATGGTTTCGTACTGGTACCAGCTGGGAAAGTTGAGCAAGGAATCCTGGCCGATGATAAACGCCAGCGGTTTCATGGGCCCTTGCTCAGCGCGCCACTCCCGCAGCGTTTGCGATGTCCAGGAAGGGGTATCCCTGCGCAGTTCACGCTCATCCAGCGTGAAGAGAGGCTTATCGGCTATAGCCAGTGCGAGCATCGCTTTACGCTGCTCGCTGGTTGCTTCTGGCTGAGGACGGTGCGGCGGAACATTGTTGGGCATGATGATTACCCGCTGCAACCCAATCAAATTCGCGAGGATTTCTACCGGCTTAAGATGTCCATAGTGTACCGGGTCGAAGGTCCCGCCATACATGGCCTGTAAAGAATGCATATCACCCATCGATAAATACGTCTGCCAGCGCCTTATGGCAGAGCAGCAAAGAGAGGCTCTCCAGCTCCGCCCAGACAGACTGGCCGTAATCCTGTTTTAACGTCAGTTCGGCGCGCATCAGAAGTTGCACTGCCTGACGCAACTGCTCCTGGCTCAGGCGGTTTATCGCCTCCGTGGTCATCGCCCGACGGTTTTGCCAGACGCGATGTTTGTCGAATAAGGCGCGCAGGGGTGTATGTGCCGACTGGCGTTTAAGGTTGTTCAGCAGCAGTAATTCGCGCTGGAGCGTACGGAGCAGGATGACCGGCTCACTCCCTTCCAGGCGCAGCTGTTGCAGGATGTGCAGAGCACGCTTACTTTTCGCCGACAGCAGCGCATCAACCCAGTGGAAGGGGGTAAAGTGCGCGGCATCATTCACCGCCTGTTCCACGCGCGGCAGCGTCAGCTTGCCATCGGGCCACAGCAGGGCTAGCCTGTCCAGCGCCTGCGCCAGTGCCAGAAGGTTGCCTTCGTAGCAGTAGCACAGGAGCTGACTGGCGGCCTCATCCAGCTGCAAATTGTGCTGCCTGGCTCGCGCGGCAACCCATTTTGGCAGATGTGCCTGCTCTGGCGTCTGGCAGGTGATCAGCACCGCACTGGGGGCAAGCCGGGTAAACCAGGCCGCGTTTTCCTGCGCTTTTGTGAGTTTGTTGCCGCGTACGATAAGCAGCAGATCGCCGTGTAACAAACTCACGAGCATAGCCAGCTGTTCATTGATGGCAGCGTTAGGTCCATTCTCCGGCAGCAGGATCTGGATTGTCTGACGAGAGGCAAACAGGCTCATGGCCTGACAAAGCGAGAAGATAGCGTTCCAGTCGGTACTGTTATCGATCTGGAACGTATGATGCTCATCGAAACCCTGCGCGGCTGCCGCATGGCGAACCGCATCAAGGCTTTCCTGAAGTAACAGGGGGTCATTGCCGAGTAGCAGATAGGCCGCGCGCAGCCCTTCGTTGAGCTGCGCGCGGAGTTGTTCAGGATACAACCTGATCATCAGTTACCCAGCGACGTTGGCATATCCGGCGTGCTGGCATCCGGTGTTTCGATGACGTCAGCGCCTTTTTTCGTCGACGCGGCAATGGCAGGCAGTCTGCGGATCAGCTGTTCCGCGGCCTTATCGTACATTTCCTTGATGATAATCTGCTGTTCGGCGTCTTTTGCCAGCGCCGTCTGCGGGTTATCAAAGAACGAGCGGTAGACTTTGGTACTGATAGGGTAAATATCTTTACCTGGCATCAAGACGGCCGCATCAACGGTAAGCACCATCTGATATTCCGCCGTCCGCCCATCCTGGAAGATCGAGGCCGTATCTTGTGACAGCGTTGATTTCAGGACGCGAAGCGAAGGAACATCCTGACGCAGGGTTTCCTTCTCGATCAGCTCAACATCGTTCAAACGCAGCTGGTTACGAATGGCCCGGCTCAGCGGTCCGTTCGGATCGGATGAGTCGAAGATCATTGTTTTCATCTGAGCAGGCACTGCCGTGGTGTTGCGCAGGTGCCAGCCACAGCCAGCGGTGACCAGCACCGCCAGAGATAAGAGTATTGTTGCCAGTTGTCGCACGTTTCCTCCCGCGCTTAGCCAACGACCAGATTCAGCAGTTTACCCGGTACGTAGATCACTTTACGTACGGTAACGCCCTCAAGGTATTTCGCGACCAGATGCTCCTGGCCTGCGCGCTCGCGAACCTGTTCTTCGGTTGCGTCGACCGCGACGGTAATTTTACCGCGCACTTTACCGTTAACCTGCACCACCACCAGCGTGGTATTTTCCACCATAGCGGATTCATCCGCCACTGGCCACGGCGCGTTGTCGATATCGCCTTCGCCTTTCAGTTCCTGCCACAGGGTGAAGCTAACGTGCGGCGTGAACGGGTTCAGCATGCGAACGACCGCCAGCAGCGCTTCACGCATTAACGCGCGATCCTGCTCGCCATCCTGCGGAGCTTTCGCCAGCTTGTTCATCAGTTCCATAATAGCCGCAATTGCGGTATTGAAGGTCTGACGACGACCAATATCATCGGTGACTTTCGCAATGGTTTTATGAACATCACGACGCAGCGCCTGCTGATCTTCGCTCAGTGCAGCCACGTTCAGCGCTGGCGCATCACCCTGAGAGGTGTGCTCGTACACCAGTTTCCAGACGCGCTTCAGGAAGCGGTTTGCCCCTTCAACGCCGGATTCCTGCCATTCCAGCGTCATATCTGCCGGGGAAGCGAACATCATGAACAGACGCACGGTGTCAGCGCCGTAACGCTCAACCATTACCTGCGGGTCGATACCGTTATTTTTCGACTTGGACATCTTGCTCATGCCGGTATACACCAGTTCATGACCTTCGGCGTCTTTCGCCTTCACGATACGGCCTTTCTCGTCGCGCTCCACAATCGCATCAACCGGAGAAACCCAGTTACGCTCGCCGTTCGCGCCAACGTAGTAGAACGCATCTGCCAGCACCATACCCTGACACAGCAGCTGTTTTGCCGGCTCGTCGGAGTTGACGAGGCCTGCGTCACGCATCAGTTTGTGGAAGAAGCGGAAGTAGAGCAGGTGCATGATGGCGTGTTCAATGCCACCGATGTAGATGTCTACCGGCAGCCAGTAGTTTGCTGCATCGGAATCCAGCATGCCTTCTTTGTACTGCGGGCAGGTGTAGCGCGCATAGTACCAGGAGGATTCCATAAAGGTGTCAAAGGTGTCGGTTTCACGCAGCGCAGGCTGACCGTTGACGGTGGTTTTCGCCCACTCAGGATCGGCTTTGATCGGGCTGGTGATGCCGTCCATGACCACGTCTTCCGGCAGGATCACCGGCAGCTGATCTTCCGGCGTTGGCATCACGGTGCCATCTTCCAGAGTCACCATTGGGATTGGCGCACCCCAGTAACGCTGACGGGAAACGCCCCAGTCGCGCAGACGGTAGTTCACTTTACGCTCGCCCACGCCCAGGGAGGCCAGCTTGTCGGCGATGGCGTTGAAGCCCTCTTCGAAGCTCAGGCCGCTGAACTCACCGGAGTTAAACAGGGTGCCTTTTTCAGTCAGCGCTTGCTCAGAGAGATCCGGTTCAGAGCCGTCAGCAGCAAGAATAACAGGCTTGATGGTCAGGCCGTATTTGGTGGCAAATTCGTAGTCGCGCTGGTCGTGACCCGGCACGGCCATCACGGCGCCTGTGCCGTATTCCATCAGTACGAAGTTGGCGGCCCAGACAGGGATCGCTTCGCCCGTCAGTGGGTGAATGGCTTTAAAGCCGGTATCAACGCCTTTTTTCTCCATCATCGCCATGTCGGCTTCGGCCACTTTAGTATTGCGGCATTCGTCGATGAAGGTCGCCAGTTCCGGATTGTTTTCTGCCGCTTTCTGCGCCAGCGGGTGACCTGCGGCCACGGCCAGGTAGGTCGCGCCCATAAAGGTGTCCGGACGGGTGGTGTAGACGGTCAGGGTCTGGTCGTAGTTCTCAACGTTGAAGGTAATTTCCACACCTTCGGAACGGCCGATCCAGTTGCGCTGCATGGTCTTAACGGTATCTGGCCAGTGGTCCAGATTATCCAGATCGTTCAGCAGTTCGTCAGCGTAGGCAGTGATTTTGATAAACCACTGCGGGATCTCTTTACGCTCTACTTTGGTGTCGCAGCGCCAGCAGCAGCCATCGATAACCTGTTCGTTCGCGAGAACGGTCTGGTCATTCGGGCACCAGTTAACGGCAGAGGTCTTCTTGTACACCAGGCCTTTTTTATACAGCTCGGTGAAGAATTTCTGCTCCCAGCGGTAGTATTCCGGGGTACAGGTTGCCAGCTCGCGGCTCCAGTCATAGCCGAAGCCCAGCATTTTCAGCTGGTTTTTCATGTACGCGATGTTGTCGTACGTCCACGGCGCCGGTGCCGTGTTGTTTTTCACCGCCGCGCCTTCAGCAGGCAGGCCGAACGCATCCCAGCCGATAGGCTGAAGCACGTTTTTGCCCAGCATACGCTGGTAGCGCGCAATCACGTCACCGATGGTGTAGTTACGCACGTGGCCCATGTGTAGTCGACCAGAAGGATAGGGAAGCATCGACAGGCAGTAATACTTCTCTTTGCTCTCGTCTTCGGTTACTTCAAAGGTGCGCTTCTCGTCCCAGTGTTGCTGGACTTTTGATTCTATCTCTTCCGGGCGGTATTGCTCTTGCATGGCAGCCAGTGGTCCTGTGTTCAATACAGCTACAAATGTAGCCAATGGATGTGGTAATTCAGATCCGCATAGCATAGCCCAAACGCCCGCGTCAAAACAGCCTTTCACGCAAATGCACTTTGCAGGAATTTACCGGGTCTGTGCTTCACCTGACAAAGCGGCGGCGAAATAAGGTCTATTATTAGAGACAGTTACTTACCCGGGAGGCAAAATGATGAACAAGGTTGCTCAATTTTACCGTGAACTGGTAGCGACTCTGACGGAACGGCTGCGTAACGGCGAGCGTGATATCGACGCGCTGGTCGAACAGGCACGCGCACGCGTGACGCAAACGGGTGAGTTAACGCGAACCGAAGTGGAAGAGGTAACGCGCGCCGTGCGTCGCGATCTGGAGGAGTTTGCGCGAAGCTATGAAGAGAGCCAGGACGAGATCGCCGACAGCGTTTTTATGCGGGTCATTAAAGAGAGCCTGTGGCAGGAGCTGGCGGATATTACCGATAAAACTCAGCTGGAATGGCGTGAGGTGTTTCAGGATTTAAACCACCACGGTGTCTATCACAGCGGCGAAGTAGTGGGGTTGGGGAATCTGGTGTGTGAGAAGTGCCACCACCATATAGCCGTTTATACGCCAGAGGTGTTGTCGCTGTGTCCGAAGTGCGGGCACGACCAGTTCCAGCGTCGGCCATTTGAGCCATAAGTAAAAGCGCAGGTTTATTCCCTCTCCCACAGGGAGAGGGTCGGGGTGAGGGCATCAGGCCGCAGAATAATAAGCCAGCCGCTCCGCCAGCAAATCCACAAACGCTTCCCGATCGATATCCACCATCACCGTGGTATTCGGCTTGTTTCCCGTCAGCGAGTAATAGTCCACCACCGTCATTCCCTGGGTATATTTCCCCTGTGTTTCCACACCAACCCAACGCTCGACCGTGGTAAACATCTCCGGCTTCAGCAGCCAGGCGATGGTGCATGGGTCATGCAGCGGGGCGCCGTGGAAGCCCCACTTCTCGGCTTTGTGATACTCCATAAAGAAGTCGAGCAGCTCTGCCACGGTCGTTGCAACCGGGTTGCCCACAGAACGGAATCGTTCGATGTCCTGCGCCATAATTTGTGCGCGGTGGGTAACGTCCAGCCCCGCCATCACAATCGGCAGGCCAGACTGGAAGACGATTTCCGCGGCTTCCGGGTCAACGAAGATGTTGAATTCCGCGGCTGGCGTCCAGTTTCCCAGCCCCATTGCCCCGCCCATGATGACGATACGGGCGATGTTGCTGTGCAGTTCAGGATGGCTGTTCAGCAGCAGCGCAACGTTGGTCTGCGGGCCGGTCGCCACCAGCGTCACGGGCTCGGCGCTTTCACGTAGCACCTTCGCCATGAGCTCGACGGCAGTGCAGTTTTGCGGTGCGAAATCCGGCTCCGGCAGCGCCGGACCATCCAGCCCACTTTCACCGTGAACGTTATCCGCAATGATCAGCTCGCGCATCAGCGGCTTAACGGCGCCACCAGAGACCGGAATATCGGTGCGTTTCAGCAGCGTCAACATGCGCAACACGTTTCGCAAGGTTTTATCCGGCGTCTGGTTTCCGGCGGAGGAGGTGACAGCTTTTACGTCCAGTTCAGGGGAAGCAAGAGCAAGGACGAGTGCGATCGCGTCATCATGACCCGGATCGCAGTCGAGAATAATTGGCTGTGCCATAGCGTTCTCCATTCTCAGCATTATTTGTGACAAGGTTAACGCTGCGATGTGACGCCGAATAGAAAAAGAGATCTAAAGCGTGAAGCAGTGCGCAATCCGCAGATTGCGCACTAAAAAGATTAATGCAGGATTTTGGCGAGGAAGTCTTTTGCTCGTTCAGATTTAGGATTGGCGAAGAACTCTTCTTTCGGTGAGTCTTCAACAATTTTCCCTTCATCCATGAAGATCACGCGGTTGGCCACTTTACGGGCGAAGCCCATTTCGTGCGTCACCACCATCATGGTCATCCCTTCGTGCGCCAGCTCCACCATGACGTCCAGCACTTCGTTGATCATCTCAGGGTCGAGCGCCGACGTCGGCTCATCAAACAGCATCGCCACCGGATCCATGCACAGCGCACGCGCGATTGCCACACGCTGCTGTTGCCCGCCCGAAAGCTGCGCCGGGAACTTATCCGCATGCGCAGACAGCCCGACGCGTTCCAGCAGCTTCAGCCCCTTTTCGCGCGCCGCTTTTTTGTCGCGCTTCAGCACTTTGACCTGCGCCAGCGTCAGGTTCTCAATGATGGACAGGTGAGGGAATAGCTCAAAATGCTGGAACACCATCCCTACGTGGGAGCGAAGCTGGGCAAGGTTGGTTTTGCGGTCATTCACTTTGGTGCCGTTAACGACAATCTCGCCCTGCTGGACAGGTTCCAGCCCATTAACGGTTTTGATAAGCGTCGACTTACCGGAACCGGACGGGCCGCAAACTACCACCACATCGCCTTTTTTCACTTCTGTTGAGCAGTCGGTCAGCACCTGAAAGTGCCCATACCATTTAGAAACATTTTTCAGGGAAATCATTATACCGTCCTTTTCTTCAGCCAGCTGACCAACAGCGATGCGCTTAAACTAATCACAAAATAGACCCCGCCCGCGAAGAGGATCATCTCAACCTGCGTTCCGTCACGTTCGCCAATGGTGGAGGCGGTACGGAAGAAGTCTGCCAGACTCAGCACGTAGACCAGGGAGGTATCCTGGAACAGGACGATGCCCTGCGTCAGCAGCAGCGGAACCATGGCGCGAAACGCCTGCGGCAGAATTATGAGCTTCATGGACTGCCAGTGCGTCATACCGAGCGCCAGCGCAGCGCTGGACTGCCCGCGAGAGATACTCTGAATACCTGCGCGGATGATCTCTGAGTAGTAGGCGGCTTCAAACATGGAAAACGCCACCATGGCAGAGATCAGGCGGATATCGGTCTTTGGCGACAGTCCCAGTACGTTCTGTAAAAAGCCGGGAACAATCAGGTAAAACCACAGCAGCACCATGACCAGTGGAATGGAGCGGAACACGTTAACGTAAGCCGTGGCAAACCAGGCGAGCGGCTTAAAGCTCGACAGGCGCATCACTGCCAGCAGGGTGCCCCAGACAATACCGACGATAATGGCGATAACGGTGATCTTTAAGGTGATTGCCAGTCCATCCAGCAGATAGGGCATGGAGGGAACAATAGAACTCCAGTCAAAATCGTACATTTATTTGCCCCCCAGATTGCCCGGCAGGCGTACTTTGCGTTCAACCAGGTTCATCACCAGCATGATGAATGCGTTAATCAGAACATAGGCGAGCGTGATCGCCGTGAAGGATTCCCATGCGTGAGCGGAATAATCCAGCAGTTTGCCCGCCTGCGCCGCCATATCTACCAGACCAATGGTTGAGGCGATAGCCGAGTTTTTTACCAGGTTCATCATCTCGGACGTCATCGGCGGAACGATGACGCGGTAAGCGTTCGGCAGCAGTACGTAACGGTAGGCCTGAGGCAGAGTCAGGCCCATCGCCAGTGCCGCATTCTTTTGCCCGCGCGGCAGTGACTGTATGGCGGCACGTACCTGCTCGCAGACGCGCGCAGCGGTGAACAGCCCCAGACACAGCATGGAGGAGACAAAAAATTGTACGTTAGGATCCAGCTCGGCCTTAAACCACATGCCGAGATCTTCCGGCAGCAGTTCCGGGATCACCAGATACCAGGTAAAGAACTGCACGATCAGCGGAACGTTACGGAACAGTTCCACATAGAGCGTGCCAATCGAAGAGAGAAAACGGTTAGGGACGGTACGCAGAATACCGAACAGCGAACCGACAAGAAACGCGATAATCCACGCCGTTATCGATAACGCAACGGTAACCTGAAAGCCGCTCCACAGCCAGCCGAGATAGGTGGTGTTGCCGAACGGGGCTTGTTGCAGAAAGATGCCCCAGTTCCAGTCAATTGACATAGTAAACTCCAGAAAAAAAAGGGTAGCAGCGCTACCCTCGAAGATTGGTGAGAAGCTCAATTTTTGCGCTGAGTGGGGAACGACCACTCAACGTATAGTCTGTCCATGCTTCCCGACAATCGAGAGGGCAGGAGAGCCCGCCCCTGTCGTTCTAATTAGTTAAGAGCTTTGTCGTTTGGTGATTTGAACAGCGCTTTCATGTCGTCAGACAGTTCAAAGTTCATGTTCAGGTTTTTTGGTGGAATTGGGTTTTTGAACCATTTGTCGAACCATTTTGCCGCTTCGCCAGAGGTTTGCGCCTGAGCGATGGTGTCATCGATCAGTTTCTTGAAGTCCTCGTCACCTTTACGCAGCATACAGCCGTAGGCTTCTTTCGACTGGGCGGTACCGACGATTTCCCAGTTGTCTGGTTTCTTCGCTTTCGCGCGCTCGCCTGCCAGCAGGGCGTCATCCATCATAAACGCAACAGCACGGCCGCTTTCCAGGGTACGGAAGGAGTCGCCATGGTCTTTCGCGCTGATGATGCGCATGTCCATTTTCTTCTCGTCGTTCAGCTTGTGCAGCAGCACTTCGGACGTGGTACCGGAGGTCACGACAACCGCTTTGCCTTTCAGGTCAGCAAAATCTTTGATATCGCCGCCTTTCTTCGTCAGCAGGCGGGTGCCCACAACGAAGATGGTGTTCGAGAAAGCGGCCTGTTTCTGACGCTCAAGGTTGTTGGTGGTTGAGCCACATTCAAAATCAAATGTGCCGTTTTGCAGCAGAGGAATACGGTTTTGTGAAGTGATGGGGATCAGCTTCACTTGCAGGTCAGGTTTGTTCAGCTTTTTCTTCACGGCTTCAACGATGGCGTTGGAGTAATCCTGTGAATAGCCCACGACTTTTTGCGTGTTGTCGTAGTAAGAGAACGGGACAGAAGATTCACGGTGGCCGACCACGATCACGCCGTTTTTGGCAATCTTGTCGAGAGTGCTTCCTGCTGCCGGAGCGTCTTCAGCGTGGACAACCCCCGCAGACATTCCCATAACCAGCATTGCTGTGGCCAGTTTACGTAATTGCATACCCAACTCCTTTCTTATCAGCGCCAGTGACGCATAGATACCCATTGTGATGTTGTTATATCTCGCGCAATGCGAGTGCAGTGTTATGCAAGCTTGTTAACATTTAGTCTGGCTTAATGTAAAGATTTTGCTGCGTTATTGTTTATTTTTGCGAAGCGCGCCGCACCATTCAGAGGCAATAATCCCTCGTTGCACCTTTTCGGTGCTACCGATGATCTACGCTGGTGCGACAAGGTTGCACGTTAAGCCAGACAGCGTTTGCGTGAATAAATAAAGCAACAGGCGTGCCAGAATTGCAGTTTGGGAGGAAATTGTTGGGTGGCGGCGGTGCCGGAAAGTTGGCCGGGTAAGGCGTAGCCGCCACCCGGCAACAGAAGGTAAGGTTATTTACGACGCTGACGCAGGCTCATCAGTACGGCGCCAAAGCCGAACAGCACGGTCAAAATCCACAGCGGCCAGTTCCCGGTGCGCGCGTAAGGCGTAAGCCCGGTAGTTGGCGTGACGTTAGTGGTCAACACTTCACGGGTAAACTGCGGGATCATGGCCTGGATTTCCCCCTGCGGACCAATCACGGCGGTAATGCCGTTATTGGTGCTGCGCAGCAACGGACGCGCCAGCTCCAGAGAACGCATTCGCGCCATCTGGAAGTGCTGCCACGGGCCAATCGATTTACCGAACCACGCATCGTTTGAGATGGTCAGCAGATAGTCGGTGTCCGGGCGGAAATTATCGCGCACCTGCTCGCCGAGGATAATCTCGTAGCAAATGGCGGCCGTCAGGGCAAAACCGTGCGCATGCAGCTGCGGCTGAACGTAAGGACCCCGGCTGAATGAGGACATCGGCAAATCAAAGAACGGTGCCAGTGGGCGCAGAATAGACTCCAGCGGAACAAATTCGCCAAACGGTACAAGGTGGTTTTTGTTGTAGCGATTGGTGGAGGTATAGCTGTATTCGCTGTCCTTACCGAGTGTAATGATCGTGTTGTACGTGTCATAGCGGTTCTGCTGATTCAGACGTGCATCCACAATTCCGGTGATCAGCGTACTGCCGCGCGCGCGCAGCAGATCGTCCATCATCTTCAGGAAGGGCTGCTGATTGATCTCCAGGTCCGGGATCGCAGACTCAGGCCAGATGATGAGCTGCGATTTGCCCATCACCTTTTCAGTGGCGTTGGCGTAGATTTTCAGCGTGTTCAGCAGCTGATTCTCATCCCATTTCAGGGACTGCGGGATATCGCCCTGGACCAGAGAAACCTGCGTGGCGCGCGCGGGCTCCAGCGTAAACCACTGGATATAACGCAGCGGGAAGGGCAGGGCAAACAGGATTAACGCGGCAACCAGCGGCTTCCAGTTACGTGTCACCAGAGCCAGCACCAGAAGGCCGCTGACCGCCATGAGCAGGAAGTTGATCGCCTCCACGCCCATGACCGGGGCCAGGCCTTTCAGCGGGCCGTCTACCTGGCTATAGCCGAACTGCAACCACGGGAAACCGGTCAGTACCCAGCCGCGCAGAAATTCGGTGATTTGCCAGACAACGGGTGCCGCTATCGCCACGCGCAGCCAGGTCGTTTTTGGCCACAGGCGAGAGAGGATGCCCGCGAACAGGCCGGTGTAGAGCGAGAGATAGGCGGCGAGCAGCACAACCAGGAAGACGTTAACCGGCCCCGGCATTCCGCCAAATTGCGCGATACTGACGTAGACCCAGTTGATACCAGAGCCAAACAGCCCCAGCCCCCAGAAGTAGCCAATGGCCGCGGCCTGTACCGGACGGCGGTTCAGGGTAAGACCCTGTAGCCCCATCAGGGAGAGAATAGCGGCCGGCCAGATATCGTAAGGAGAAAAAGCCAGCGTACCGCTGGCTCCGAGTAACAGCGCCAGCAGCAAACGGACGCGCTGGCGTTCAAAGAGTGGGGCAAATGCCATTTACATTAATCTTCCAGTTTTGGCACCGGTGAGTCGTCCGGCATTCTGACATGAACCTGAATAATACGTCGGCTGTCAGCCATTGCGACCTTGAACTGGTAACCATCGATGTCAACGGTTTCACCGCGGGCCGGAAGATGGCCGAAGGCCTGCATCACCAGACCACCAATGGTGTCCACTTCTTCATCGCTGAAGCTGGTGCCAAAGGTGTCGTTGAAGTCTTCAATGGAGGCCAGCGCGCGCACGGTCCAGGTGTGGCGGCTCAGCTGACGGAAGTCGATATCCTCTTCTTCGTCATACTCATCTTCGATTTCGCCCACGATCAGCTCAAGGATGTCTTCGATTGTGACCAGACCGGAAACGCCACCAAATTCATCAATAACAATCGCCATGTGATAGCGCTGGGAGCGAAACTCCTTCAGCATCCGATCCACACGTTTACTTTCCGGCACAACCACGGCCGGGCGTAACACCTTTTCCATACTGAAGGCTTCAGCATCGCTGCGCATAAACGGCAGCAGATCTTTCGCCATCAAAATCCCTTCAATGTGATCTTTGTCTTCGCTGATGACCGGGAAACGTGAGTGAGCCGATTCGATAATCACATCGAGGCACTCGTCCAGCGTCTGGTTGCGTTTCAGGGTAATCATCTGCGAGCGGGGGATCATGATGTCGCGGACGCGCTGGTCGGCGATGTCCATCACCCCTTCGAGCATTTCGCGCGTATCTTCGTCGATAAGGTCGTTCTGCCCGGAATCACGAATCAGCTCCAGCAGTTCATCACGGTTTTTTGGTTCGCCGTGGAAAAGCTGGTTCAGAATGAGGGAGAAAAATCCCTTTTTAGTGGTTGTCGTGTCGCTACTGTGTGAATTGTCGTCGCTCATGGCGTTTGTTAAGGGTTCTCTTGTTAGTTCAACGTTAACCGCCGCGCTATGTCCCTGCGCGGCGGCATGGTAGTCAGTGACTGACTATTCTTTCTCGGCAATGTACGGATCCTCATAGCCCAGAGCAAGCATTATCTCTGTCTCGAGGGATTCCATCTCTTCCGCTTCGTCATCTTCAATATGGTCGTAACCCAGAAGATGCAGGCTACCGTGCACCACCATGTGTGCCCAGTGCGCTTCCAGCGGCTTTTGCTGCTCTTTGGCTTCCTGCTCAACCACCTGACGGCAGATGATCAGATCGCCCAGCAGCGGCATCTCAATGCCCGGAGGGGCTTCGAACGGGAAAGAGAGCACGTTGGTCGGCTTATCTTTCCCGCGGTAGGTCAGGTTGAGCTCATGGCTTTCTGCTTCATCCACCAGGCGAATCGTGACCTCTGATTCTTCCTGAAACTGGGGGATAACGGCATCCAGCCATTTCTGAAACTGTGCCTCTTCTGGCATGCCGGAATTATCTTCACAGGCCAGCTGTAAATCGAGGATCACCTGACTCATTTCTGTTCATGCTCCTGCGCTTCGCGCTTACGTTCTGCGGCCAGTTCGGCCCTGCGCTTCTGATCTGCCTCTTCCCAGGCCTCATAAGCGTTAACGATACGCGCGACCACCGGGTGGCGTACCACGTCTTCACTGTGGAAGAAGTTAAAGCTGATTTCCTCTACCTCGGCCAGGACTTCGATGGCGTGACGCAGACCCGATTTGGTGTTACGCGGCAGGTCAATCTGGGTGACGTCACCGGTGATAACCGCTTTCGAGTTAAAGCCAATACGCGTCAGGAACATCTTCATCTGTTCGATAGTGGTGTTCTGGCTCTCATCCAGAATGATGAACGCGTCGTTAAGCGTACGGCCACGCATGTAGGCGAGCGGGGCCACTTCAATCACGTTACGCTCGATGAGCTTTTCAACTTTCTCGAAGCCGAGCATTTCGAATAGCGCGTCATACAGCGGGCGCAGGTAGGGGTCCACTTTCTGACTTAAATCGCCTGGCAGGAAGCCGAGTTTCTCACCGGCTTCAACCGCAGGGCGGGTCAGCAGGATACGGCGGATCTCCTGACGCTCAAGCGCATCAACCGCAGCAGCAACGGCCAGATAGGTTTTACCCGTACCCGCCGGGCCCACGCCGAAGGTGATGTCATGGTCGAGAATGTTGGCAATGTACTGCGCCTGATTCGGGGTTCGAGGCTTAATCACGCCGCGTTTAGTTTTGATGTTGATGGCTTTGCCATAGTCCGGCACGCTTTCTGCGCTCTGCTCAAGCACGCGTGCCTCTTTGATGGCCAGGTGAATCTGTTCAGGTTCAATATCCTGGATCTCACCGCGCATCGGGGCGGTATCAACATACAGGCTGCGGAGAATATCCGCCGCGGCGTTGACGCAGATTGGGCGTCCGGTGAGTTTGAAATGGTTATCGCGACGATTGATTTCGATACCCAGACGTCGCTCAAGTTGTTTGATGTTGTCATCAAACGGCCCGCACAGGCTCAGCAGGCGAGCGTTGTCTGCGGGCGTTAGGCTAATTTCACGCGTATCTATGTTCAAACTGTTCCTCTTTGAGTAGTTAACTGACTCGCCGCCACACGGCGTAATAAAACGGTCATTACCGAAATTATTCACGCCACAGAATAAAGGCGCAAGCGTTGCGGTAGATATTGGGGGTGATGAGAGGAAATACAAGGCCTGCCGGACAGGCAGGCCAGGAAGATCACGGCTGGTAAATACCTACGCCAGAATCGTTGACTTTGCGGGTGCGGGAGATAACGGACTCAGGCGTCTCGGCAATACGCAGACCCATTTCGTCCTCAGTGCGTACCACCTTCCCGCGCAGCGAGTTCGTGAGCACTTCAACAATCTCGACGTCCACAAACTTACCGATCATGTCCGGGGTGCCTTCAAAATTCACCACGCGGTTATTTTCGGTTCGACCAGACAGTTCCATGATGCTCTTACGGGAAGTACCTTCCACCAGAATACGCTGGACAGTGCCGAGCATACGACGACTCCAGGCGTTGGCCTGCTGGTTGATACGCTCCTGTAGAATATACAGACGCTGCTTTTTCTCTTCTTCCGGCACATCGTCAACCATATCGGCCGCCGGAGTGCCCGGGCGCGCAGAGAAGATGAAGCTGTAGCTGACGTCGAAATTCACCTCGCCGATGAGCTTCATGGTGCGCTCGAAGTCATCAGCGGTTTCGCCAGGGAAGCCGACGATAAAGTCGGAGCTAATCTGGATATCCGGGCGCGCTTCACGCAGCTTGCGGATGGTGGACTTATACTCCAGCACCGTATGTGGACGCCCCATCAGGTTCAGCACGCGGTCAGAGCCGCACTGGATCGGCAGGTGCAGGAAGCTCACCAGCTCTGGCGTATCGCGATAGACGTCAATAATGTCGTCGGTAAATTCCATCGGATGGCTGGTGGTAAAGCGAATGCGGTCGATGCCGTCAATCGCCGCCACCAGACGCAGCAGTTCAGCAAAGCTGCCGGTGGTGCCGTCGTAGTTTTCCCCGCGCCAGGCGTTCACGTTCTGGCCCAGCAGGTTCACTTCACGAACACCCTGCGCGGCAAGCTGCGCGATTTCAAACAGGATATCGTCTGCCGGGCGGCTCACTTCTTCGCCGCGGGTATAAGGCACCACGCAGTAAGTACAGTATTTGTTGCAGCCTTCCATGATGGAGACGAAGGCGGTCGGGCCATCAGCGCGCGGCTCTGGCAGACGGTCAAATTTCTCGATCTCCGGGAAGCTCACGTCAACCACCGGGCTACGGCTGCCGCGAACCTGATTAATCATCTCTGGCAGGCGGTGCAGGGTCTGAGGGCCAAAAACGATATCCACATAGGGGGCTCTCTGGCGGATCAGCTTACCTTCCTGCGATGCGACGCAGCCACCCACGCCAATGATCAGGTCCGGATTTTTCCGTTTGAGAAGCTTCCAGCGGCCTAACACATGAAAGACTTTTTCCTGTGCTTTTTCACGAATTGAACAGGTGTTCAGCAGCAGCACATCGGCTTCTTTCGCATTTTCAGTCAGCTGGTATCCGTGGGTGGTATCCAGCAGATCGGCCATCTTCGATGAATCGTATTCGTTCATCTGACAGCCCCAGGTTTTTATATGGAGTTTTTTAGTCATCGACTTGCTCAGCTCAGGATTGCAAGCCGCGTATTGTAATGCTTTGGTGCGGTTGTGACCAGTATGAAGGTTGTCAACCTCAGGGCCGCAAAAATCCGGTAAACTTAAGGTATTCTTCAATAAGGAATAGTGACCATGACACTCCTGAACACCGAAGTTGCCGTTGTTGGCGGCGGTATGGTCGGCGGCGCACTGGCGCTGGGGCTGGCGCAGCAGGGATTTGACGTAACCGTTATTGAACAGGCGGCTCCGCCGGCATTCGATCCTGCCAGCCAACCGGACGTGCGTATTTCCGCCATCAGCGCGGCCTCTGTTGATCTGCTTCGCGGGCTGGGCGTCTGGGAGGCGGTGCTGGCGATGCGCGCGCACCCTTACAGCCGTCTTGAAACCTGGGAGTGGGAAAATGCTCACGTGTCGTTTGATGCCGCCGAGCTGAAACTGCCGCGCCTGGGTTATATGGTGGAAAACAACGTGCTCCAGCAGGCACTCTGGCAGGCGCTGGAGGCGCACCCGAAGGTGACGCTGCGCGTTCCGGACTCGCTGAAAGGCCTGCATCGTCATGAGGGCGGGTATCTCCTGACGCTGGATAACGACGATGAGCTGGCCGTGAAGCTGGTGGTGGGGGCGGATGGCGCGAACTCGCAGGTCAGGCAGATGGCAGGCATTGGGATCCATGCCTGGCAGTACCAGCAGTCCTGCATGCTGATCACCGTGCAGTCAGAAAACGCGCCGGGCGAAAGCACCTGGCAGCATTTTACGCCGAACGGCCCGCATGCATTCTTACCGCTGTTTGATAACTGGGCTTCGCTGGTGTGGTACGACAAACCGGCGCGCATTCGACAGTTGCAGGGGCTGTCCATGGATCAGTTGCAGCGCGAAATCCGCCAGCACTTCCCGAGCCGTCTGGGCAACGTGACCCCGGTTGCCGCCGGCGCATTCCCGCTGATGCGACGCCATGCGTTGCAGTATGCCCGTGAAGGACTGGTGCTGGTGGGAGATGCGGCGCACACCATTCATCCGCTGGCGGGGCAGGGGGTGAATCTGGGATACCGTGACGTCGATGCGTTACTGGATGTGCTGGGGAACGCTCGCGCCCACGCGGAAGCCTGGGCCAGCCTTCAGGTACTGAAGCGCTACCAGACGCGCCGCATGGCGGATAACTTCATTATGCAGTCGGGGATGGATCTGTTCTATGCCGGGTTCAGCAATGATGTTGGTCCGGTGCGTATAGTGCGCAATATTGGATTGATGGCAGCGGAGCGTGCCGGTGGGCTGAAGCGTCAGGCCCTGAAATACGCCCTCGGACTCTGATCTTTATTCCCTCTCCCCGTGGGAGAGGGTTAGGGTGAGGGCATCAGGCCGCACTATTCTGAGCAACAAAAACAAAAAAGCCCGCAGAGCGGGCTTGTTTGTTTTAAGTGGCTGGGGTGCAGGGATTCGAACCCCGGAATGCTGGTATCAGAAACCAGAGCCTTACCGCTTGGCGACACCCCAATTGCGTTAAACAAACTGCTTAACGACTTTAAAGTGGCTGGGGTACGAGGATTCGAACCTCGGAATGCCGGAATCAGAATCCGGTGCCTTACCGCTTGGCGATACCCCAACAATGTTCAGTTTACCGAATCGTATTCGATAACATAAATATGGTGGCTACGACGGGATTCGAACCTGTGACCCCATCATTATGAGTGATGTGCTCTAACCAACTGAGCTACGTAGCCAGTACTGCAATCTTCGATGGCTGGGGTACCTGGATTCGAACCAGGGAATGCCGGTATCAAAAACCGGTGCCTTACCGCTTGGCGATACCCCAATACCGCGGAGAACCGCATAATCGAAGAAATATGGCTGGGGTACCTGGATTCGAACCAGGGAATGCCGGTATCAAAAACCGGTGCCTTACCGCTTGGCGATACCCCATCCGTGCAACGCTTACCTGGGAATGGTGCGGGAGGCGAGACTTGAACTCGCACACCTTGCGGCGCCAGAACCTAAATCTGGTGCGTCTACCAATTTCGCCACTCCCGCAAAAAAGATGGTGGCTACGACGGGATTCGAACCTGTGACCCCATCATTATGAGTGATGTGCTCTAACCAACTGAGCTACGTAGCCATCTTTTTTTCGCGTTACCTTATCGGCGTTGCGGGGCGCATTATGCGTATAGACCCTTGCAGCGTCAACACCTTTTTCAATGAAAATAGCCGGAATGTGACTGTTTGGTTAGGTTGCGAACAGCGAGGCCGAATATTCGACAATTATTGGTTATTAATCGATTTTATGCGGAGAAAAGAGAGGCAAAAAAATCAGGCCCCGGAGGGCCTGATTATAGTCTGGACATTATTTATAAGCAGACTGGTGAACGCCCACCGCGCGTCCTGACGGATCGTTCATCGCTTTGAAGGATTCATCCCATTCAATGGCTTTAGCAGAAGAGCAGGCGACCGAAGGACCACCCGGTACGCACTCGGCTGCGCTTGGAACCGGGAACAGCTCCTCAAAGATCTCACGATACAAATACGCTTCTTTCGAGGCTGGCGTGTTGTACGGGAAACGGAAGCTCGCAGTTTCCAGTTGTTGATCAGAAACCTGTTTCGCCGCCACCTCTTTCAGGGTGTCGATCCAGCTGTAACCCACGCCATCCGAGAACTGCTCTTTCTGACGCCACGCCACGCTCGCCGGCAGGTAGGATTCAAAACATTCACGCAGGATATGTTTCTCCATTTTGCCGTTGCCGCACATTTTGTCCTGCGGGTTGATGCGCATCGCCACATCAAGGAATTTCTTATCGAGGAACGGCACGCGGGCTTCCACACCCCAGGCGGACATCGCTTTGTTGGCGCGCGCGCAGTCAAACATGTGCAGCGCCTGTAGCTTACGCACCGTTTCTTCATGCAGCTCTTTGGCGTTTGGCGCTTTGTGGAAATAGAGGTAACCGCCAAACACTTCGTCAGAACCCTCGCCGGAGAGCACCATCTTGATGCCCATCGCTTTGATCTTCCGCGACATCAAATACATCGGCGTGGAGGCGCGAATGGTGGTCACATCATAGGTTTCAATGTGATAGATCACGTCGCGGATCGCATCCAGACCTTCCTGTACGGTGAAGTGAATTTCATGGTGCACCGTGCCGAGATGATTTGCCACTTCCTGGGCGGCTTTCAGGTCAGGTGCCCCTTCCAGACCCACGGCAAAGGAGTGCAGCTGCGGCCACCAGGCTTCAGAGCGCTCCTGATCTTCCACGCGACGTGCGGCGAATTTCTTGGTGATCGCGGAGATCACGGAGGAGTCCAGACCGCCGGAGAGCAGTACGCCGTAGGGGACATCTGACATCAGGTGGCTTTTCACTGACTCTTCCAGGGCCTGACGCAGTTCGGCTTTGTCCGTCACGTTGTCTTTCACCGCTTCATAATCAAACCAGTCGCGCTGGTAGTACGGGCGGATCTCGCCGTCTTTACTCCACAGGTAGCTACCTGCCGGGAACTCTTTGATGGTACGGCACACCGGTACCAGGGCTTTCATCTCTGAGGCAACGTAGAAGTTGCCGTGCTCATCGTGTCCCATGTACAGCGGGATAATACCAATATGGTCGCGGCCAATCAGGTAAGCGTCTTTTTCGCTGTCGTACAGGGCGAAGGCGAACATCCCTTGCAGATCGTCGAGGAACTCCGGGCCTTTCTCCTGATATAGCGCCAGGATCACTTCGCAGTCTGAGCCGGTCTGAAACGCGTAGCGATCGCCGTACTCGGCGCGCAGCGCCTGATGGTTGTAAATTTCACCGTTAACAGCCAGCGCGTGCGTTTTTTTCTCGTTATACAGCGGCTGTGCGCCAGCGTTGACATCAACAATGGAGAGACGTTCGTGAGCCAGAATCGCTTTATCGCTGGCGTAAACGCCTGACCAGTCCGGACCGCGATGGCGCATCAGGCGGGACAATTCGAGTGCTTTTTTACGCAGTTCGCCCGCGTCAGTTTTAATATCCAGTACGCCAAAAATAGAACACATAACCTTCTCCGTTAACCCTGTTGCGTTGTGATGTTGCTTGCTTATGAAAATGCCGCAAAAGTGGGAGGGGGCGCAAGCGTTTTACCGATGAAAACGTAAAAAGTGCAATGGCAATTGCCGAATCTTAAAAAAAGAGTATGTCTTAAGCGATTCTATTGATGATTTCTCAATGAAGGGCTGATTTCGTTAGATGAAGTGATGTTTTCAGACGGCAGAAATGAAAAACCACGCCCTGAGGCGTGGTTCTGAATCAAATAACGTCGATTTCGTCGACAGAGGGGTAAATCCAGCTTGGCCGGAACGGCATCGTATCAATGTCATCAAGCTGTGAAACGCCAGAAAGCACCAGGATGGTTTCAAGCCCCGCCTGGAAGCCAGCCAGAATATCGGTACGCAGGTTGTCGCCCACAATGACGGTTTCTTCTGAGTGTGCCTGCATCGTATTCAGTGCGGCGCGGATGATCCACGGGCTCGGTTTACCGACAACAAACGGCTTACGGCCCGAGATTTTTTCGATACCGGCGCACAGCGCACCGCAGGCGGGATAAAAACCACGACCGTGCGTGTCCGGGTTGGTGGCGATAAAACGCGCACCGTTGGCGACAAAGTAGGCTGCCTTATGCATCATCTCCCAGTTAAAGGAGCGCGTTTCGCCCACGATGACAAAGTCCGGGTTCACGTCGGTGATGGTGAAGCCCGCTTTATACAGCTCGTGGATCAGCGCACCTTCACCAACGACATAGGCTTTTTTGCCTTCCTGACGCTTCAGGAAATCCGCGGTCGCCATCGCAGAGGTATAGAACACGCTGTCCGGGACGTTGACGCCTGCGGTAGCAAAGCGGTTTGCCAGATCCTGACCAGTCTGTGAAGGGTAGTTCGTGAGAAGAACCAGTGGCATTCCTTTGTCGATGATGCGGTGAAGAAACTCCGCAGCACCCGGCACGGCAACGTTGTCGTGCATCAGCACGCCGTCGATATCACAAATTACATTCTTAATGGTCATGGACAATCCGACATCAAAAAAAGAAGGCGTTACTATAAGGTCCGATCAGGATTCCAGCAAATGTTGCAGCAGGATCCCGTTGAGCATGGCACGTTTTACCAGCGCGAATGCGCCAATTGCCGAGCGGTGATCGAGCGTAGATCGCACCACCGGCAAATTCTGGCGAAATGCCTTCAGCGCCTGGGTATTGATGCAGCCTTCAATTGCGGGCAGTAACACTTTTTCGGCTTCAACGATCTCGCCGGCAATTACCACTTTTTGCGGATTAAACAGGTTGATGGCAATGGCGATGGTCTTACCCAGGTGGCGTCCTACCTGTTCGATCACTTCGCAGGCCAGCGCATCGCCTTTGTTTGCCGCTTTGCAGATGGCGCCGATCTTACAATCGTCCAGCGTGACGCGGCTCTGGTAACCCTGCTCCAGCAGATGGCGAACGCGATGTTCAATGGCGGCATTGGCGGCAACGGTTTCAAGACAGCCAAAGTTACCGCAGTGGCAACGCTCGCCAAGCGGTTCCACCTGGATATGACCAATCTCGCCTACGTTACCGTTACGACCAATAAAAATGCGGCCATTCGAGATGATGCCCGCACCTGTACCACGGTGAACGCGCACCAGAATAGAGTCTTCGCAGTCCTGGCTCGCACCAAAGTAGTGCTCCGCCAGCGCCAGCGAGCGAATATCGTGACCAACAAAGCAGGTCAGCTTGAAGCGCTTTTCCAGCGCCTCAACCAGCCCCCAGTTCTCTACCTTAATATGCGGCATGTAGCGAATAACGCCGCTTTCCGGGTCAACCAGGCCGGGCAAAATCACCGAGATGGCGATGAGTTCACGGATCTTGCGCTGACAGCTTTCGATAAAATGCGCAATGGTATTCAGCAACGCGTGTTCAAGCGTCTCCTGCGTGCGCTCAGGAAGGGGGTAGTGTTCTTCGGCAATGGCCTTGCTGCTCAGATCGTAGAGCGTAAGCGTGGTGTCATGACGTCCTAAGCGAACGCCAATGGCCTGAAAATTGCGGGTTTCCGTGACGATGGAAATCGCGCGGCGGCCCCCGGTGGAGGCCTGCTGATCGACTTCTTTGATCAGGCCGCGCTCAATAAGCTGACGTGTAATTTTTGTCACGCTGGCGGGAGCAAGCTGGCTTTGTTCGGCTATCTGAATGCGTGAGATTGGCCCGTGCTGGTCAATCAGGCGATAAACTGCCGCGCTGTTAAGCTGTTTAACGAGATCGACATTACCGATTTGAGCTTGTCCGCCTGGTGTCATACTTTTACTTACTCAGTGACGACCTCGTTACCATTAACGATGGTCTTAATAATTTTATAATCGTGTGTGAACGCCGTCAGGTTTGCAACCATACCTGGCGCAATACCACCGAGCTGTTTATCAACGCCAATGGCGCGCGCCGGATAAAGCGTGGCCATGCGCAGCACTTCCTCAAGCGCGATGCCGCAATGTTCAACGAGGTTACGTACCCCTTCGATCATCGTCAGAGAAGAACCGCTCAGCGTGCCGTTCTCATCCACACACAGTCCATTCCGGTAGTATATTGTTTTACCAGCAAAAATGAACTGGTCAATATTCGCCCCTGCCGGAGCGGTAGCATCCGTCACCAGGCAGAGCTTGTCGCCTTTCAGGCGTTTGGCGTTGCGGATGTTGGTGTAATCGACATGCAAGCCGTCGGCGATAATGCCGCAGTAGACGTCTGGTTCATCCAGAATGGCGCCAACCAGTCCCGGTTCGCGGCCAGTAATATAGGGCATCGCGTTATAAAGGTGTGTGGCAAACGTAATCCCTGCGCGGAAACCGGCCTTCGCCTCTTTCAGCGTCGCGTTCGAATGGCCCGCAGACACCACAATCCCGGCGGCGGCCAGTTTGCTGATAACGTCCGTGCCGGTTATTTCCGGCGCCAGCGTCACTTTGGTGATCACATCGGCATTAGCGCACATGTAATCCACCAGCTCGGCATCCGGTTTGCGCACGTAGTTCGGGTTATGGGTGCCTTTCTTGACCATGTTCAGCCAGGGCCCTTCCAGGTGCAGGCCCAGCGCCTGATTCGGATGTTTTGCCAGGTATTCGCGCATGACGCGGATACCCTGTTTCATCAGGTCATCGCTGCTGGTGATCAGCGTTGGCAGATAGCTGGTGCAGCCCGATTTCTCGTTGGCTTTTTGCATGATTTCCAGCGTTTCAACCGATACCGCCTCTGCGGTATCGTTAAACTGGACACCGCCGCAGCCGTTGAGCTGTACGTCGATGAAACCGGGGGAGATTACTGCTCCATTGAGGGAACGCTGTTCGATCTCCGGCGGCAGTTCCGCCAGCGGGCAAACACGTTCAATCAGGCCATTAGCGATTACAATCGCATGGTCATCCAGAATTTCATGGCCGGTATAAATCCGACCGTGGGTTAAAGCGTACATATCGACCCCCGGTTAAAAAAAGCGACCGCCCCTGATAAAAGAGGCGGTTATTCAATTACAGACCTTTGATGTTCTCAGCTTCCAGCTCGTTGAAGTATTTCAGCGTTTTCACTTTCAGCTCCATGGTGGACGGTTCGTCACACACGACAACCGCTTTTGGATGCAGCTGTAAGCAGCTGATCGTCCACATATGGTTCACGTTACCTTCAACGGCAGCCTGAAGCGCTTGCGCTTTCACCGCGCCCAGCACCAGAATCATCACTTCTTCGGCATCCAGCAGCGTGCCCACGCCTACGGTCAGCGCGTATTTAGGCACCTGATTGACGTCGCCGTCAAAGAAGCGGGAGTTAGCCACGCGCGTATCATGGGTCAGCGTTTTAATACGGGTGCGGGAAGCCAGTGAAGATGCCGGTTCGTTGAACGCGATATGACCATCGTTGCCTACGCCGCCCATAAACAGGTGGATTTTACCGTAGGAACGGATTTTTTCTTCATACTGACGGCATTCTGCGTCAATATCAGGCGCGTTTCCATTCAGCAGGTTAATGTTTTCAGCCGGAATATCAACGTGATCGAAGAAATTACGGTGCATAAAGCTGTGGTAACTTTCCGGATGTTCCTTTGGCAGGCCGACATATTCGTCCATGTTGAAGGTCACAACGTGTTTAAAGCTAACCTGGCCCGCTTTGTGCATTTCAACCAGTGCTTTATACGCGGTCAGGGGCGTGCCGCCGGTTGGAAGACCGAGAACGAAAGGACGATCGGCTGTGGGTTTGAACGCGTTGATGCGGTTAACGATATGACGAGCAGCCCATTTTCCGACTTGTTCAGCTGTTGCCAGGGGAATCAGTCTCATTATTCACCTCTAAAGTTTAAGTAAAAGTGGGCGGATGATTAGTGCAACCTGAACTAAGCGTAACCTGGAACCTTTCAGGCCGGATCAATCCGTCTTGATTTTTTGAATGATAAAATAAGTTTTCGTCGTTAGCCAGTGAAAGGGAGGGTTTAATACGATATTTGGTGACAATAATCACAAAAAATAGGTGTTTAATTTGCGATACGAATTAATTTTTCACACACTCACACTGCCAGTGAATCATCAACTGTATCTATCGTTCGTGACACAATAAAAACATAGTTTATGCGCGAGTCTTAACAAAGGGTCTCGTAGGGGGAATAGGATGAATATTTTAGGTTTTTTCCAGCGCCTCGGTAGGGCTTTGCAGCTCCCTATCGCCGTGCTACCGGTTGCAGCGTTGCTGCTGCGATTCGGGCAACCCGATCTTCTTAACGTGCCGTTTATTGCCCAGGCAGGCGGCGCAATTTTTGACAACCTGGCGCTGATTTTCGCCATCGGTGTGGCGTCAAGCTGGTCAAAAGACAGCGCTGGTGCCGCGGCACTGGCAGGGGCTGTCGGTTACTTCATCCTCACGAAAGCGATGGTAACCATCAACCCTGAAATCAACATGGGTGTGCTGGCAGGTATCATTACCGGCCTGGTCGGTGGCGCCGTGTACAACCGTTGGGCAGGTATCAAACTTCCTGACTTCCTGAGCTTCTTCGGCGGTAAACGTTTTGTGCCGATTGCGACGGGCTTTTTCTGTCTGATCCTCGCCGCCATCTTTGGCTACGTTTGGCCACCGGTGCAGCATGCTATCCATGCGGGTGGCGAGTGGATCGTGTCTGCGGGCGCAATGGGCGCGGGCATCTTCGGTTTCATTAACCGTCTGCTGATCCCAACCGGTCTGCATCAGGTACTGAACACCATCGCCTGGTTCCAGATTGGTGAGTTCACCAACGCGGCTGGCGCGGTATTCCACGGTGATATCAACCGCTTCTACGCAGGCGACGGCACCGCGGGCATGTTCATGTCTGGCTTCTTCCCAATCATGATGTTTGGTCTGCCTGGCGCGGCGCTGGCAATGTACCTGGCTGCGCCGAAAGCGCGTCGCCCAATGGTTGGCGGGATGCTGCTGTCCGTTGCGATCACCGCCTTCCTGACCGGCGTGACCGAGCCACTGGAATTCCTGTTCATGTTCCTGGCTCCGCTGCTGTATCTGATGCACGCGATCCTGACCGGTATCAGCCTGTTCGTCGCAACCCTTCTGGGTATCCATGCTGGCTTCTCCTTCTCCGCAGGCGCCATCGACTATGTGTTGATGTACAACCTGCCGGCGGCAAGCAGCAACGTCTGGATGCTGATGGTGATGGGTCTGATCTTCTTCGTTATCTACTTCGTTCTGTTCAGCGCGGTTATTCGTATGTTTAACCTGAAGACGCCGGGCCGCGAAGATACGAAAGATGATGTTGTGACCAGTGAAGCCAACAGCAATACCGAAGAAGGTTTAACCCAGCTGGCAACCAGCTATATTGCCGCTGTGGGTGGCACCGACAACCTGAAAGCGATCGATGCCTGTATTACCCGTCTGCGTCTGACCGTAGGTGACTCCGCGCGCGTGAGCGATGCAATGTGCAAACGCCTGGGTGCGTCTGGTGTGGTGAAACTGAACAAACAAACCATCCAGGTAATCGTGGGTGCGAAAGCCGAATCTATCGGCGATGAAATGAAAAAAGTGGTTGCCCGTGGGCCGGTCGCTGCCGCCTCAACGGATAACGCGCCAGTGGCTGACGCGCCGGTTGCAAAACCGCAGGCTGTGCCAAACGCGGTGACCATCGCTGCGCTGGTTTCTCCGGTGACAGGTGACGTTGTTGCGCTTGAGCAGGTGCCTGACGAAGCGTTCGCCAGCAAAGCGGTCGGTGACGGCGTGGCGGTGAAACCTACGGACAAAACCGTGGTCTCTCCGGCAGCCGGTACTATCGTGAAAATCTTCAACACCAACCACGCGTTCTGCCTGGAAACGGAAAAAGGCGCGGAGATCGTAGTCCATATGGGTATCGATACCGTTGCGCTGAACGGTCAGGGCTTTACTCGCCTGGTGGAAGAGGGCGCAGAAGTGGCGGCAGGCCAGCCGATTCTGGAAATGGATCTGGACTTCCTGAATGCCAACGCGCGCTCCATGATAAGCCCGGTAGTGTGCAGCAACATCGACGACTTCAGCGGTCTGGTGATCCAGGCGCAGGGGCAGGTAGTTGCAGGCCAGACGCCACTGTATGAGATTAAAGGCAAGTAATCGCTCCTGAGTAGAGTTATGCCTTTAGCGGCGGGGGATATCCTCCGCCGCTTTTTTTTGCAGCAATTGCCCCCATTATTTTCTTCCGGGACGTTTTAAGGGTTGTCACTACGTCCGGCTTATAAGATCATATGCCGTTATACGTTGTTTACGCTTTGAGGAATCCACGATGAGTGAGGCAGAAGCCCGCCCGAGTAACTTTATTCGTCAGATCATCGATGAAGATCTGGCCAGTGGTAAGCACACCACAGTCCACACGCGTTTCCCGCCGGAGCCAAATGGCTACCTGCACATTGGTCACGCCAAATCGATCTGCCTGAACTTTGGTATTGCGCAAGATTACCAGGGGCAGTGCAACCTGCGTTTCGATGACACCAACCCAGTAAAAGAAGACATCGAATACGTTGAGTCGATTAAAAACGACGTGCAATGGCTGGGCTTCAACTGGTCTGGCGATATCTGCTACTCCTCAGACTATTTCGATCAGCTGTATGCCTATGCGGTTGAACTGATCAACAAAGGCCTGGCATACGTCGACGAGCTGTCTGCTGACGAAATCCGTGAATACCGCGGTACGCTGACTCAGCCTGGCAAAAACAGCCCGTTCCGCGATCGTAGCGTGGAAGAGAACCTGGCGCTGTTTGAAAAAATGCGTGCCGGGGGCTTCGAAGAAGGTAAAGCGTGTCTGCGTGCCAAAATCGATATGGCGTCTCCGTTCATCGTGATGCGCGATCCGGTGCTGTACCGCATTAAGTTCGCTGAACACCACCAGACCGGTAACAAGTGGTGCATCTACCCGATGTACGACTTCACCCACTGCATCAGCGATGCGCTGGAAGGCATTACGCACTCTCTGTGCACGCTGGAATTCCAGGACAACCGTCGCCTGTACGACTGGGTGCTGGATAACATCACCATTCCTGTGCATCCGCGTCAGTACGAATTCTCTCGTCTGAACCTGGAATACACCGTGATGTCCAAGCGTAAGCTGAACCTGCTGGTCACCGACAAGCACGTTGAAGGCTGGGACGACCCGCGTATGCCGACCATCTCTGGCCTGCGTCGTCGTGGCTACACCTCGGCGTCCATTCGTGAGTTCTGCAAACGCATCGGCGTTACCAAGCAGGACAACACCATCGAAATGGCGTCTCTGGAATCCTGCATTCGCGAAGACCTGAACGAAAACGCGCCGCGCGCGATGGCAGTGATCGATCCCGTGAAACTGGTTATCGAAAACTATCCGCAGGGCGGAAGCGAACGGGTCTCGATGCCTAACCATCCTAACAAACCGGAAATGGGCACCCGCGACGTGCCGTTCAGCGGTGAAATCTGGATCGATCGTGCCGACTTCCGCGAAGAAGCGAACAAGCAGTACAAGCGTCTGGTGCTGGGCAAAGAAGTGCGTCTGCGTAACGCCTATGTGATCAAAGCCGAGCGCGTAGAGAAAGATGCGGAAGGTAACATCACGACAATCTTCTGTACGTACGACGCAGAGACGCTGAGTAAAGATCCGGCGGATGGCCGTAAAGTGAAAGGTGTAATCCACTGGGTGAGCGCGCAGCATGCGCTGCCGGTTGAGATCCGTCTCTACGATCGTCTGTTCAGCGTACCTAACCCAGGCGCTGCGGAGGACTTCCTGGCGGTTATCAACCCTGAGTCACTAATTATCAAGCAGGGTTATGCCGAGCCGTCTCTGAAAGCCGCTGAAGCCGGTAAAGCGTTCCAGTTCGAACGTGAGGGTTACTTCTGCCTGGACAGCCGTTACAGCACGGCAGAAAAACCGGTATTTAACCGTACCGTCGGTCTGCGTGATACCTGGACTAAGATCGGCGAATAATAACGCTGCCCTGGTCAATGAGAAACAAACGCCGCGTAATGCGGCGTTTTTTTATTTAACGATCATGTCGTTAGGCATCGGGATAATCATTTAAAGCCAACATTCCAGGTCAATGTGGTGCTACTTATTTTATTTAAAAAAGTTTGTTGTTTTCCAAAAAGAGAAACGCTGAAAAATATATTCACAATATCAATGTTACTTACTGAAAATTAGCGCATTCCCCCGCCAGTACTCGCTTCCCGGTAAATGTTACAAAGCACTACGAAATATGTGCTCTTCGTCATAATCCTGACTTTTGCCTGATTAAAAGCATTGATAATTCGCGTCGCGAAAAATAACCTAAAGACGGTAGTTAATTCGAGGGTATTTCTGACTACCCCTGACCACTTGGTCTTTTCTGTTTTTCGCCGTTTAAGGCGTTTTAATTCGTCAAAGAGGAATAATCTATGCGTACGTTCAGTGGCAAACGTAGTGCGCTGGCGCTGGCTATCGCCGGTGTAACAGCAATGTCGGGCCTGGTGGTTGCGCCAGAGGCAAAAGCAGCAGGTTTCATTGAAGATTCTACCCTTACGGGCGGTATTTATTACTGGCAGCGTGAGCGTGACCGTAAAGACGTCACTGAAGATAAATACAAAACCAACCTTTCTCACTCGACCTGGAACGCCAACCTGGATTTCCAGTCGGGATATGCTGCCGATATGTTCGGGATCGATATTGCAGCGTTCACCGCAATTGAAATGGCCGAAAATGGCGACAGCGGCCATCCGAACGAAATTGCGTTCTCCTCCAGCAATAAAGCCTACGATGAAGACTGGTCCGGCGATAAAAGCGGTATCAGCCTGTATAAAGCGGCTGCAAAATTCAAATATGGCCCGGTCTGGGCGCGTGGGGGTTATATCCAGCCAACCGGCCAGACGCTGTTAGCGCCGCACTGGAGCTTTATGCCAGGCACCTATCAGGGGGCGGAAGCCGGTGCTAATTTTGACTACGGCGATGCGGGGGCGTTGAGTTTCTCCTATATGTGGACCAACGAGTACAAAGCGCCGTGGCACATTGAGATGGACAAGTTCTATCAGAACGATAAAAAAACCAAAGTTGATTATCTCCACTCGCTGGGGGCGAAGTACGACTTCAAAAACGATCTGGTGCTGGAAGCTGCTTTTGGTCAGGCTGAAGGCTATATCGATCAGTACTTTGCTAAAGCCAGCTACAAATTTGATATCGCGGGTAGCCCGCTGAGCACCAGCTATCAGTTCTACGGTACGCGCGACAAGGTCAGTGATGGCAGCGTAAATGATATCTATGACGGCACCGCGTGGTTACAGGCGCTGACCTTCGGCTACAAGGTAGGTCAGGTTGATTTACGTCTGGAGGGAACATGGGTCAAGGCAGAAGGGCAGCAGGGCTACTTCCTGCAACGTATGACGCCAACCTACGCCTCTTCCAATGGTCGTCTGGATATCTGGTGGGATAACCGCTCTGACTTCAACGCCGACGGCGAAAAGGCAGTCTTCTTCGGCGCAATGTATGACCTGAAGAACTGGAACCTGCCTGGCTGGGCAGTGGGGGCGTCTTACGCGTACGCCTGGGATGCGAAGCCAGCGGATATGGCTACGCCAGACGCCTACTACGATCCGAACTACCGTCTGAAAGAATCTTCATACAGCCTGGATGCGATTTACACCCTTCAGGAGGGCCGTGCGAAAGGCACGATGTTCAAACTGCACTTCACCCAGTATGACAACCACTCCGATATCCCGAGCTACGCGGGCGGTTACGGCAACATCTTCCAGGATGAACGTGACGTGAAATTCATGGTCATTGCGCCATTCACAATCTTCTGATGAACACGCTGGCGGGGGAGATCCCGCCAGCATGGAGACTGCACATGATGAAAAAAATGGTAATCGTTGCGCTGCTGGCATCGGGGCTGGTGGCGTGTGCGCAGGATCAGGCGCAGAAAGAAGACACGCGTCTGAAGGAGGCGTATAGCGCCTGTATTAATACTGCCGAAGGATCGCCGGAGAAAATTGAAGCCTGTCAAAGCGTGCTGAATGTGCTGAAAAAAGAGAAAGCGCACGAGCAGTTTGCGACGCAGGAAAATGTTCGCGTGATGGATTACCAGGCCTGTATCCAGGCGCGGAAAACCGGTAACGATCAGGAAGTGGCGAAGCGTTGCGATAAGATCTGGGACGAGATTCGCAATAACAATAAATAAGTTGCTTTACGCCCGGTGGCGCAGCGCCACCGGGCTTTTTTCATGCAAAAAAAAGCCAACCTTACGGCTGGCTCAGAGTATGAACACTCACTTATTTTGCGTCGTGCGCATGTTCATTTTCGCGGCAATCCCCTTCAGCGCAGTGACCGTACAGGTACAGGCTGTGGTTGGTCAGGCGGATGCCATGACGGGCGGCGATTTCACGCTGGCGTGATTCAATGGAATCATCGCTAAATTCAATGACCTTGCCACAGTCGAGGCAGATCAGGTGATCGTGGTGGTGCTGCTGAGTCAGCTCGAACACGGATTTACCGCCTTCGAAATTATGACGAGTAACAATGCCCGCGTCATCAAACTGGTTCAGCACACGATAGACGGTTGCCAGCCCAATCTCTTCACCCATATCGATAAGACGCTTATAAAGGTCTTCCGCACTGACATGGTGATTGTCTGGCCCCTGAAGCACTTCAAGGATTTTTAACCGAGGAAGCGTTACTTTCAGGCCAGCTTTCTTTAATGCGGTATTGTTGTCAGTCATGCGGAATCTGTCCTGTTGCTAAACGATTCACTTCAAAAGAAGAAGTGACAGAAAATGCACTTGGGATAATGCGTCTCATTATAGAACTGCCATGGCTAAATGAAAACTGCAAGTCTCAAGCAAAGTATGCTTATAAAAACGTGGTATCACCAACAAACTTGTTCGATGGCACCCACTTTTTACCAGGGGGATATTGTACAGGTCTGGGCGAAAAAGTTAAAAGTTTGTAGCAATTAATTTAATCGGTTTTACCTGGAAAACGGGCGCAACCGGAGTTGCGCCGCAGGGATATCAGGCGTTAAGGATATCGTCCAGGTTCAGCTCTTCACGAACCTGCTTAACCCATTTTTCTACACGCTCAGCGGTCAGCTCTGGCTGACGGTCTTCATCAATGGCCAGGCCAACGAAGTGATCGTCATCTGCCAGACCTTTGGACGCTTCGAAATGGTAACCCGCCGTTGGCCAGTGACCGACGATCGCCGCACCGCGTGGCTCAATGATGTCGCGAATAGTGCCCAGCGCATCACAGAAATACTCAGCATAGTCTTCCTGATCGCCACAGCCAAACAGGGCAACCAGCTTGCCGTTGAAGTCTACTTCTTCCAGCGTCGGGAAGAAATCGTCCCAGTCACACTGTGCTTCACCGTAGTACCAGGTCGGGATGCCCAGCAGCAGGATGTCATAGCCCTCGAGATCTTCTTTGCTGCTCTTGGCGATGTCATGCACATCAGCAACGTCTTTACCGAGCTGTTTTTGAATGTTTTTTGCGATATTTTCAGTATTGCCGGTATCACTGCCAAAGAAAATGCCGATGATTGCCATGAGTAAAATAACCTCTTGAAACTTAATGGTATGGTGGCGCAAATTGTCCACGGATAAGGGCAATAATAGCAGAACAGGCAACCCTGCGGAAACAGCTATCACGCAGGACTGCACTCTGTGCTACATGAAAAAGGTAATATTGGGGATTTTCTGACTTACGCCTTGCCGCGTAACGTCTCAAGCTGGGCGATCAGCATCTCTTCGATCAGTTCGCTGCGGCTGATGTTGCGCGCGTCAGCCAATTCGTTAAGCGCATCGACGGCATCGGCATTCAGCTTCAGTTCGACACGCTTAAGCCCACGATTTTTATCGCGTTTAAGCTGGTTGCGTTTGTTGATACGCAGCTGTTCATCGCGCGAAAGCGGATTCGTTTTCGGTCGTCCCGGTCGACGCTCATTCGCGAACAGATCTAGTGTCGTACGGTCCGTTTGTTCTTTGGCCATGATTCTGAGACTTCGGGGGAAACACGCCGCCCTGCTAATGCCCGGGCGATAAGCGCGCCATCATACATCACCCAAATCCACACGCCAACGACTGGAAGCCCGTCGTCTTCCGGTCGCTGGCTTTTTAATCAATTCGCTGTATCAGTAAGATAGCGGCGAATGGCGCGCAGGACGGCATCCGGTTTTTCCGCGTGTACCCAGTGCCCGGCACCGGCAATGACGTGAGCGCGAGCCTGCGGGAATTGCGCCAGCAGCGTGTCACGGTACGCGTCAGTGACGTAAGGGGAGTTGCCGCCGCGAATAAAAAGGGTAGGGTGCGGCCAGGCGGGGACGGTTTCCCAGCCCACAATATGCGAATACTGATCCCACAGTACCGGGACGTTAAAGCGCCATTGTCCGTCAACAAACGATTTCAGCAGGAACTGGACCACGCCTTCTTCATCAAGATGCTCACGCATAACGGCAGCCGCCTGTTGGCGGGTTGCGACACCCGCTTCGGTGACCGCATTGATGGCGGCAAAAATCTCATCGTGACGGCGAACGTCGTAATTGACGGGCGCAACGTCGATGACCACCAGCCCGGAAATTCGCTCAGGGGCCAGCGCAGTGAGCGCCATCACCGCTTTGCCGCCCATTGAATGCCCGATAAGCGTCGCTTTCTGGATATTATTCGCATCGAGGGTGTCCCGCAGATCCTGCGCCATGGCTGCGTAGGTCATCTCCTCCGAGCGCCCAGAAAGACCGTGATTGCGCATATCAACCTGGAGGATCGCGTGATCGGTCACTAAATCGCGCGCCAGCACGCCCAGATTATCCAGGCTACCAAACAGGCCGTGAACCAGTACGATGGGAGAATTATTGTTCGGCGATTGTGCAGTTTGCGCTCGGGTATTCAATTTCATGGCAAAGTTCTTTTTTTAGGTTTGTCAGGTTAGGGTATCATGTTGACCATTCTGCCGCCCGGGGGCAAGGATCCAGTTTAATCTGACTTTTGCCGCCAACCTGGTTTGACGCTATCCGCTGTTGGGATTTGACCTTATAATCTCAACGACTTGTATTCAGATAAGATATCGCACTGGATTAAGATGAAAACAATCGAAGTTGATGACGAACTCTATCAGTATATTGCCAGCCAGACGCGGCATATTGGGGAGAGCGCGTCCGACATTTTACGGCGCATGCTTAAAATTTCCGCCGCCTCACAGCCCACTCCTGTCACTAAAGATGTCGTGTCTCAGCCGAGCGTTGTTGCACAAGTAAAACCTGCCGTTATGCCGGCAAAAGACAAAGTGCGCGCGATGCGCGAGCTGCTGCTGTCCGATGAATATGCCGAGCAGAAAAAGGCGGTTAACCGCTTTATGCTGGTGCTGTCTACACTTTACTCACTGGATAACAACGCATTTGCAGAAGCGACAGAGTCGCTGCACGGTCGCACGCGCGTTTACTTCGCAGGCGACGAGCAGACCCTCCTGCAAAATGGCAACCAAACCAAGCCCAAACACGTTCCCGGTACACCATACTGGGTGATCACCAACACCAATACGGGCCGTAAGTGCAGCATGATCGAACATATCATGCAGTCCATGCAGTTCCCGGCGGAATTGATCGAAAAGGTTTGCGGTACAATTTAACCCTTGCATCAGAAGGACCAGGCAATGGCAAATCACAGCCGTGCAGGACAACCTGCACAACAACGCGATTTGATTAACGTCGCTCAACTGACCGCGCAGTACTACGTGCTGAAACCGGTGGTGGGCAACGCAGAACACGCAGTGAAGTTTGGTACATCTGGCCACCGCGGCAGCGCGGCGCGCCACAGCTTTAACGAACCGCACATTCTGGCCATTGCTCAGGCCATCGCGGAAGAGCGCGCCAAAAATGGCGTCACCGGTCCGTGCTATGTAGGGAAAGATACCCACGCCCTGTCTGAACCTGCTTTTATCTCCGTGCTGGAAGTGCTGGCGGCGAACGGCGTAGACGTGATTGTTCAGGAGAACAACGGTTTCACGCCAACGCCTGCGGTGTCTAACGCTATTCTGGTACACAACAAAAAAGGTGGCGCGCAGGCTGACGGCATTGTGATCACCCCGTCCCACAACCCACCGGAAGATGGCGGCATCAAGTACAACCCACCTAACGGTGGCCCGGCGGATACCAACGTCACGAAAGTGGTGGAAGATCGCGCCAACGCGTTACTGGCTAACGGTCTGAACGGCGTGAAGCGTATCTCGCTGGATGAAGCCATGGCCTCCGGCCACGTGAAAGAGCAGGATCTGGTGCAGCCGTTCGTGGAAGGGCTGGCGGATATTGTCGATATGGCCGCTATTCAGAAAGCCGGTCTGAAGCTGGGCGTGGATCCGCTTGGCGGCTCCGGTATTGAATACTGGAAGCGCATTGCCGAGCACTACAAGCTGGATCTGACCATCGTGAACGATCACGTCGATCAGACCTTCCGCTTTATGCACCTGGACAAAGACGGCGCGATCCGTATGGACTGCTCCTCCGAATGCGCAATGGCTGGCCTGCTGGCGCTGCGCGACAAGTTCGATCTGGCGTTTGCCAACGACCCGGACTACGACCGTCACGGTATCGTCACCCCTGCCGGGCTGATGAACCCGAACCACTACCTGGCTGTTGCAATCAATTATCTCTTCCAGCACCGTCCGCAGTGGGGCAAAGAGGTCGCGGTGGGTAAAACGCTGGTCTCTTCCGCTATGATTGACCGTGTGGTCGACGCGCTGGGTCGCAAGCTGGTGGAAGTGCCGGTGGGCTTTAAGTGGTTTGTTGATGGTCTGCACGACGGCAGCTTCGGCTTTGGCGGTGAAGAGAGCGCGGGGGCATCCTTCCTGCGCTTCGACGGCACCCCATGGTCAACCGATAAAGACGGCATCATCATGTGCCTGCTGGCAGCGGAAATCACCGCGGTCACCGGTAAGAACCCGCAGGAACATTACAGCGAGCTGGCGGAACGTTTTGGCGCGCCAAGCTATAACCGTATCCAGGCTGGCGCCACGTCTGCGCAAAAAGCAGCTCTGTCAAAACTCTCTCCGGAGATGGTCAGCGCCAGCACCCTGGCAGGTGACCCGATCACCGCGCGTCTGACGGCGGCGCCGGGTAACGGCGCATCGATCGGCGGCCTGAAAGTGATGACCGAAAACGGCTGGTTCGCCGCGCGTCCATCCGGTACGGAAGATGCGTACAAAATCTATTGCGAAAGCTTCCTCGGCGCTGAGCACCGCCAGCAGATTGAGAAAGAAGCGGTAGAGATTGTCAGCGAAGTGCTGAAAAACGCATAAGTCGTGATCTGGTGCGGGCTGATGCCCTCACCCCGGCCCTCTCCCACCGGGAGAGGGAGAAAACATAAAAAACGGCAACCTCAGGGTTGCCGTTTTGCATTAACCGCGTAGGCCCGGTAAGCGCCAGCGCCACCGGGCTTCTTTTTTAACTATGCTTATTCTTCAGTTCAAACCGTGGTGAGACCAGACCGTACAGCGTCCAGCCCATAAAGGTCACCATCGCCCCATACAGCATCGCTTCCTGACCGGACGAGTAGAGCGCGTAGAAGCTGTAAATCGCCCCAATCAACGCCACGATATTGGCCGCCCGGGCTTTGCGCGGATCCACCTTCGCCACCTTCTGAATAATCACCAGCGCCGCCATCGACAGAATGTACGGAATGATGTTCGTCACCACCGCCAGGTTGACCAGCACGTTAAACTGGCTGTTTAGTGACGGGCTGATGGTCATCAGCGACAAACCGCTCTGGAAAATCACAATCGCCAGCATACCCTGCACCGGCGCATCCGCTTTGGTGACGCGGGAGAAGATTTTCGGGAAATAACCTTCGTCAGCGGAAGATTTGAAT
Organism: Enterobacter cloacae complex sp. 6730903; assembly: GCF_048283985.1. Taxonomy (NCBI): domain Bacteria; kingdom Pseudomonadati; phylum Pseudomonadota; class Gammaproteobacteria; order Enterobacterales; family Enterobacteriaceae; genus Enterobacter; species Enterobacter cloacae complex sp. 6730903. The sequence goes on from NZ_JBLVXX010000008.1 coordinate 112,489, forward strand.
ACCTGGGCGATGGTGAACTGCCAGCCCAGCAGCGAGCCGCAACAGGACATCACCATCAGTCCCATGATCACTTTCCCTACCTCCGGCGTAAACATCTGCGCAAACGCCAGTCCGAACGGCGCCGTGGAGTTAGCCAGATCCATGTTGGGCACAATTCCCGCAATCACGTTGGTCGAGACGATATAGATTACCGCCGCCCCCAGCGTCCCGCCGAGTACCGCGATCGGCACATTTTTCTCCGGGTTTTCCACCACTTCCGCATTCGCACAGGCTGACTCCAGCCCGAGGAAGGCCCACAGCGTCATGGCGATGGACGATCCCACGGCGGTGAAGAACGGCACATGATGCGGATTCCAGGAGTTGGCGTACAGCGTCGGACTGAACCAGAACCAGCCGATGATGCACAGGCCGACAACCGGGATGATGACGCCCCAGACGGTGATGCTGCTGAGCTGTCCGGTGATGCGCGCGCCGCCAAAGTTGGCGACGGTGCAGATCCACAGCACGCCGATGGTCGCCAGCCCAATTTGCACCGGGGTCAGCGTCGCGCCAAACAGCTCTGTGCCGTAACCGACAGCGGAAATGGCAATCGCCACGTTGGCGATCAGCAGCGACACGCCGTAGGTATAGTTGGCCATAAAGTTGCCGGACTTACCAAACGCATATTCGGCATAGCCACCCATCCCGCCGGACTTGCGGCTGAACATGCCGCACTTGGCAAACGCCCACGCCAGCGCCATTGAACCCACGGCGGTAACAAGCCAGGAGATAATCGAAATCGTCCCCACTTCAGCGAGCTTGGTGGGCAGCATGATGATCCCCGAACCCATCATATTCACCATGGTGAGAATAGTGAGTTGCACCACGCCCATCTTGTTGGCCTTACTCATAATTTTTCTCCTTTCAGCAGCGATGGCTGAGCGGCAGGTTGTTTGATGACGTAGCAGCGCACCTGTTTGCGACCGTCACACTCCTCGACGTAAACCCCCTGTAACTCCGGCGCAAAGCCCGGCAGCAGATTGATCCCGTCTTCCAGCGCGGCGAAATAGCGCAGCACGGAACCGCCCCAGACTTCCCCCGGAACCACGCACAACACCCCCGGTGGGTAAGGCAGCGCGCCTTCCGCGGCGATACGGCCTTCCGCGTCGCGCAGGGACACCAGCTCGACCTCACCGCGCAGATAGGCATAGTTCGCCTCCTGCGGGTTCATCATGACGCGCGGGAAATGAGACTTGCGGAACATCTCTTTCTGCAACTGCTTCACGTTATGGCGGGCGTAGAGGTCATGCATCTCCTGACAAATCTGACGCAGGGTATAATCCGCATAACGTTCCGGATGTTGCTTATAAAGAGAGGGCAGAACCTCTTTCAGCGGCACATCGCTCTGGAGCAGTTTTTCGAAGCGCACCAGCTGGGCGACGAGCTGCTGCAATTTGCCCATGTCCTCCGCCGGGGTGAGCAGGAACAGAATGGAATTCAGATCGCATTTTTCCGGCACGATGCCGTTTTCACGCAGGAAGTTGGCGAGGATGGTCGCAGGCACGCCGAAATCATCGTACTCACCGGTGCGGGCGTTGATGCCCGGCGTAGTCAGCAGCAGTTTGCAGGGATCGATAAAATACTGATGCTCGGCGTATCCCTCAAAGGCGTGCCAGCGTTCGCCCGGAACGAAATGGAAGAAGCGCAGATCGGTAGCAATCTCTGCCGTATCCCAGCTTTCCCATGGACGGCCATCCACCGTCTCCGGCACGAACGGACGAATAAACTGACAGTTCTGAAGGATCAGTTTCCGCGCTTCAATACCCGTCACCACGCAGTCCATCCACATGTTGCGCCCACTTTGCCCCTCGTGCATGCTAGCGTTGATATCCAGGGCGGCAAACAGTGGATAAAACGGGCTGGTGGAGGCGTGCATCATAAAGGCGTTGTTGAGGCGCTTATGCGGGACATAGCGCGGCTGGCCTTTTATGTGGCTGTCCTTCTTATGGATTTGCGAGGTTTGCGAGAAGCCTGCCTGCTGCTTATGCACCGACTGGGTAACCAGAATGCCCGGATCGTTTTCGTTCAGCTCCAGCAGCAGCGGCGAGCAGTCGGCCATCATCGGGATAAACTGCTCGTAACCCACCCAGGCGGAGTCAAACAGAATGTAATCGCACAGATGACCAATCTTATCCACCACCTGACGGGCGTTATAAATGGTACCGTCGTAGGTGCCCAGCTGGATCACCGCCAGACGGAACGGACGTTCATCCCGCGCGCGGCCAGGCGCGACCTCCGACACCAGCTCCCGCAGGTAGCTCTCGTCGAAACAGTGTGCATCAATACCGCCGATAAACCCGTATGGGTTGCGCGCCGTTTCCAGATACACCGGCGTCGCGCCCGCCTGTAACAGCGCCCCGTGGTGATTAGATTTATGGTTATTGCGATCGAACAGCACCAGATCGCCTGGCGTGAGCAGGGCATTGAGCACCACCTTATTGGAAGAGGAGGTGCCGTTCAGCACGAAGTAGGTTTTATCCGCATTAAAGACTTTTGCCGCATGCTGTTGGGCGATGCATGGCGCGCCTTCGTGGATCAGCAGATCGCCCATTGCCACGTCGGCATTGCACAGATCGGCGCGGAAAAGCGTTTCGCCAAAGAAATCGACAAACTGGTTTCCGGCCGGATGGCGGCGGAAGAACTGGCCTCCCTGATGTCCGGGGCAGTCAAACGCGCTGTTCCCCTGCTGGACGTAATCGACCAGCGCGCGGAAGAACGGCGGGCGGAGCTGGGTTTCGTACTTCTGCGCAGCCGCTTCAAGCTGGCGTCCGTAGTACGCATTGCTGGTGTCGGAGTACTCAAAAACGCCGTGAATACGCGACAGAAATTCAGCCGGAACCCTTTCTTCTTTATGCGTGGCAATAAACACCGGAATACCGAATCCCGTGGCTTCTATTTCTTCTATGGCGCCATTGAAAATATCGCTGACGGCCAGAACCACGGCTGCCACATCAATATAATCCGATGCGGTGATATCCACGATGTCGCGCAAAGTGGTAAAGCATTCAGGGCAGGCACGGCTGACGGCAATTTTTAACGTTTTCATCTTTATCTCTTTATTTCAGGCAATATGGGGCCCTCGACTTCTTGCGGTAAAGAAATCGATTATTTCCGGAAAAAAAAGCAAAGCGTGTCCGCTGATACGAAATCAGTTAATTGCTTTTTTGCTGAGTAGAATTCAGTCCGCCCGGTTGCGGAGAATCTGAATCACAAGGAGTGAGCGCAGGTGTTCACAGGCAACAGCCTGTAAAATAGCGTTTTTCAGAATAACCTGTAAGCAGATGCGCCAGAAGTCGAAGGACTACCGGGCGTTAAAGAGATGAAAGTCAAAACAGTTACGGTGGGCAAACATCATGATATGTGTTGTCCGCCTTATATGGGGCATTAAACGATTATTGTTTTCCATGTTCAGTTTCCTTTCAGTAATTGAAAGCATGGTCATTTTATCCAGGAAAAAGGGATTAACTGTGAAACAGATCACCAATAACCGATCATTTCAGAAATAATTAGTCGTTTTGAGTGAATAACGCAGATCAAAATGCTGTTTTGTTGGTATGGTGTTAAATTGATGTTTTATTAGTGTTTAAGGCGGGCGAATATAGCCACGAAAATACTCTCATCGTTATTTTCATGTCTATATTCAGGCTGGTATGTTTTTTATTTAAAATTAAAGTGAATACTTATTCAGATCATAAACCGATATCCGATACCGGTTTCTGTTAATAAATGACGAGGACGCGCGGGATCGGCTTCAAGTTTCTGGCGAAGGTGTCCCATATAAATGCGTAAATAGTGACTATGCTCGACAGCATTCGGTCCCCAGACCTGGCTTAACAGCTGTCGCTGCGTTAACACTTTTCCGTGGTTATTGAGCAGCACGGCCAGCAGACGAAATTCGATAGGCGTAAGGTGGATCTCTTCTTCCCCTCGCACGATGCGGCGGGCAGCAAGATCGACGCGGATATCGCCAAAGGCGTACACCGGATCGGAAGGGGACGTGGCACTGTGTCGACGCAGCGCCACACGAAGCCGGGCCTGTAACTCGCCAATGCCAAACGGTTTGATCAGATAATCATCCGCTCCGGCATCCAGCGCGGCGATTTTATCCGTCTCTTCGGTGCGGGCAGAGAGCACCAGAATGGGCATCTGGCTCCACTGACGCACCTCACGAATAAAATCGATGCCGTCGCCATCCGGAAGTCCCAGATCCAGGATCACCAGATCTGGCTTGCGGGTGGCGGCTTCAATTAACCCCCGTTGAAGCGTACCGGCTTCATGAACGCGCAAACCATCGCCTTCCAGCGCGGTACGCAGAAATCGGCTGATAGCGAGCTCATCTTCAACAATCAGAACGTTAATCACAAATCCTCTGGTAATTCATCAAGTTCTGGTGGGGTTTCAAGAGGAAGTGTAACACAAAAGCGTGCCCCACCTTCCGGGCGGTTCTCTGCAGAAATGGTGCCGCCATGCACGTCGACAATCGCCTGGCAGATCGCCAGCCCCAGCCCAACGCCCGGAATGGCGGATTCCTTATTACCGCGCGCAAATTTTTCGAATATGGCGCGCTCCTGACCGGCCGGAATACCCGGCCCGGTATCCCAGACGTCGAGCCGCAGCACACGTTTATCCACCCTGGCAGCAATCCCCAGCCGGGCCTTTGCCCCGGCGTATTTAGCGGCATTTTCCAGCAGATTAATCAGCACGCGCTCAAACAGCGGGCCATCCACATGGATTAACGTCAGGGGTTCCGGCATGTCCAGCTCGATATGGCGCCCGCCGAGACCCGGCTCCAGCATCTTCAGCGCGCTGCCGACAACCTCCTCAAGGGTGAGCCACTCTTTTTTGAGGTTAAACCCGCCGGACTGAATGCGCGCCATGTCCAGCAGATTGTTCACCAGTCGCGTGGTATTCAGCACATGCTGGCGAATTTCGCTGGCCTGCATCGCGTGCTTTGATCCTTCTGCCGCCAGATCCAGCGTCAGAATTTCGGACTGGCCAAACAGCACGGTAAGCGGGGTCCGCAAATCGTGAGACAGCGCTGCCAGCAGCGAATTGCGAATACTTTCACGCTCGCTTGCCAGCCGCGCCTGCTCTTCGCTGGCGGTGAGCGCCAGCCGTTCAAGGGCGCTGGCGACCAGCAGGGTAAAGGTTTCCAGCAGGCGCTGCTGCTCGGGGATCATCAGCTGACGCAGGTTAGACGGCTCGACGATGACCAGCCCGTGATTTTTATCCGCGCTGCGCAGCGGCAGGATCTGATAAGGCACGCCGGGCAGCGTGTCGGTGCCGGCACCGGCAGGTAAACCCTTATCGAAACTCCAGCGGGCAATCGCTTCATCCCAGGGCGTCATCCCCGAAGGGGAGGTCAGCGGGCGAAGGCGCCCCTGTTCGTCGGGGAGCAAAATCAGGTTACTGGCATGAAAGGTCGAACGGATAAACTGCTCGCTGGTCTGCACGATATCCCGCTGCGTGCGGCCAACCGCCAGCGATTTTGACATTTCATACAGATGGCGCGTGCGCTGCTCGCGATAGCGGGCAATGCGTGCCTGGTAGCGCACGCCTGCCGTCAGATTCCCGATCACCAGCCCGACGGTAAGCATCACGGCAAAGGTCAGAATGTACTGCACGTCCGAGACAGCAAGCGTCCCGCGCGGAGCGATAAAGAAGAGATCGAAGCTGATGACGTTGATCACCGTCGCCAGCACCGACGGCCAGCGGCCATAAAAGAGCGCGACCACAACGACGCCCAGCAGATAAATCATGACCAGATTGGCGGCGTCGAAGGCGATGAGCCACTGGCTGGCAATCACCGTAATCAGGGCGCAGAGGACCACGGCCACCAGGCAGCCGCGGATCTGAATGCGCCATTTATCGCCAAAGGTGCGAACGTCCGGCGTGCGGTTGGGCAGAGGGGCGGGCTTGTCATCCAGCGCGACGATGACTAAATCAAGATCCGGCGCGCGGCGGGCCAGCCTGTCGGCAAAAGATTCGCGACTAAACCAGCGGCGGTGCTGGCGACGTCCAATCACAATCTTGCCCAGGTTGTGCTCGCGCGCGTAGCGCAGAATGGCTTTATCTTCCTGCGGTTCGGAAAGGGTTGCGGTTTCGGCGCCCAGCTCCTGCGCCAGCCGCAGTGCGCTCAAAATGGCGCGACGCTGATTTTCCGGCAGGCCATGCAGCTGCGGCGTTTCGACGTAGACCGCATGCCAGACGCTGCCAAACTTCGCTGCAAGCCGGGCGGCGGTGCGAACCAGTTTTTCGTTGCCACTGCCGTGACCAATGCATAACAGAATGGCGTCCCGCGTGTGCCAGACGCGCTCCTGCCCCTGAAGGTCCCGCCAGGCGCGCATCTGGTCATCAACGCGATCGGCGGTGCGGCGCAGGGCCAGCTCGCGCAGGGCAATCAGGTTTCCTTTGCGGAAAAAATGTTCGATGGCGCGTTCAGCCTGGCCAGCAATATACACTTTGCCTTCGTGCAGGCGCTGGCGCAGATCGTCCGGCGGCAGGTCAACCAGTACGACTTCATCGGCAGAATCAAAAAACGGATCGGGGACGGTTTCCCGCACCTGGATACCGGTTACGCCGCTCACTACGTCGTTCAGGCTTTCCAGATGCTGAACATTCACCGTGGTGAAGACGTCGATGCCAGCCTCAAGCAGCTCCTCAACATCCTGCCAGCGCTTCGGATGGCGCGAGCCTGGCGCGTTGCTGTGCGCCAGTTCGTCCATCAGGATCAGGGCAGGGCGGCGGGCGAGGGCGGCATCAAGATCAAACTCCGTGACCAGCCGCCCGCGATGGCTGATACGCTGGGGCGGCTGCGTCGCCAGCCCCGTCAGCAGCGCAGCCGTCTCTTTGCGACCGTGGGTTTCCACCACGCCGATGAGAATATCAAGCCCCTGCGCCCGAAGCCGCTGGGCTTCCGTCAGCATGGCGAAGGTTTTCCCGACGCCCGCGCAGGCGCCGAAGAAAATTTTCAGCTTGCCGCGATGGGCTTCAGCCGTCTGTTCAAGCAGCCTGTCCGGATCCGGGCGCATAGGCTCGTCGGTCATTTAGTTCTTCCTTAGCGCATCCAGCGCCAGATTCAGCTCAACAATGTTCACTACCGGCATGCCGATGAAGCTGACCAGCGGCTTTTGCGTATGTTCTGCGACCAGCTGGCTCACCTGATCGACGGTCAGCTGACGGGCGGCGGCCACGCGTGGGGTCTGCCAGACCACCGCGTCCGGCGTCAGGCTGTAATCCAGCCCGCTCGCGGAGGCGGTGACCAGCTCAACCGGCACCTCACGGCTGGCCTGCGGATTCGCGGCGCGCAGGGCGGCAACGCGTTCAGCAACGGCTTTATCCAGGTCAGGGTTACTGCCCGCCAGATTGCTGCCGCCGGAGGCCATTGGATTATACGGGCTTTCGGCAGTGGCGGAAGGGCGTCCCTGGAAGTAGCGCGGGTCCGTAAAGTTCTGCCCAATCAGCCGCGAGCCGCGGTTTTCACCGTTCTGGATAATCAGCGAGCCGTTGGCCTGATCCTCAAACCACCACTGGCCCAGCGCGGTAGTCATCAGCGGGTAAAGCCCGCCGGTAATCAGAGACAGCAGAATAAACAACAGTATAGCGGGACGTAACATCGTCATTGGATCCACCTTTTAAACCAGCCCGAACAGCGTTAACAACATGTCGATAACCTTGATCCCAATAAAGGGCACCACCAGCCCACCCAGACCGTAAATCCACAGGTTACGGCGCAGCATGGCGGCGGCCGTCAGCGGCTTATAGCTCACCCCTTTCAGCGCCAGCGGAATAAGAAAGACAATAATCAGCGCGTTGAAGATCACCGCGCTCAAAATGGCTGAGGCCGGAGAGTGCAGGTGCATCACGTTCAGGGCATTCAGCTGCGGGTAGGTTGCCGCAAACGCCGCCGGAATGATGGCGAAATACTTCGCCACGTCGTTGGCGATACTGAACGTGGTCAGCGAGCCGCGCGTCATCAGCATCTGCTTCCCGATATGCACCACTTCGATCAGCTTGGTCGGATTCGAGTCGAGATCCACCATGTTGCCCGCCTCTTTTGCCGCCTGGGTACCGGAGTTCATTGCCACCGCCACGTCGGCCTGCGCCAGCGCCGGGGCGTCGTTGGTGCCGTCGCCGGTCATCGCCACCAGACGGCCTTCCGCCTGATACTGGCGAATGAGCGCCAGCTTCGCTTCCGGCGTCGCTTCGGAAAGGAAATCATCCACGCCCGCTTCGGCGGCAATGGCCGCCGCAGTCAGACGGTTATCCCCGGTGATCATCACCGTTTTGATCCCCATCTTACGCATCTGGGCGAAACGCTCTTTAATACCGCCTTTAACGATATCCTTCAGGGCGATCACCCCCAGAACGCTTGCACCTTCCGCCACCACCAGCGGGGTTGCCCCCTGACGCGCCACGCTTTCCACCAGATGGTCGACTTCCGGGGGGAAGTGTCCATTATTGGCTTCAATATGACGGCGAATCGCATCAACGGACCCTTTACGGATCATCCGGTCCTGAATGTTAATGCCGCTCATGCGGGTTTGCGCTGTAAAGGGAACGAACGTGGCGTGCAGGCTCTGAACGTCGCGCTGGCGCAGGTTAAAGCGCTGCTTGGCGAGGATCACGATACTGCGGCCTTCCGGCGTTTCATCGGCCAGCGAGGAAAGCTGCGCCGCGTCAGCCAGCGTTTTTTCATCCACGCCGGGAGCAGGTAGAAAGTCAGAGGCCTGACGATTGCCCAGGGTGATGGTCCCGGTTTTATCCAGCAGCAGTACGTCTACGTCACCCGCCGCTTCAACGGCGCGTCCGCTGGTGGCGATGACGTTCGCGCCCAGCATACGGCTCATCCCCGCCACGCCAATCGCGGAAAGCAGGCCGCCGATAGTGGTGGGGATCAGACAGACCAGCAGGGCGATCAGTACGGTGATGCTGACCGCTGTACCGCCGTAGGCGGAGAAAGGCCACAGGGTCGCCGTTGCCAGCAGGAAGACAATGGTGAGCGCCACCAGCAGAATGGTCAGGGCGATCTCGTTCGGCGTTTTACGACGCTGTGCGCCTTCCACCATGGCGATCATCCGGTCGAGGAAGGTTTCGCCCGGGTTAACGCTGCACTGGATCACCAGCCAGTCGGAAAGAATGCGCGTTCCGCCGGTAACTGAGGCGAAATCTCCGCCCGACTCACGGATCACCGGTGCGGATTCCCCGGTAATGGCGCTTTCGTCTACCGACGCGCCGCCCTCGATCACCTCCCCGTCGCAGGGGATGATGTCGCCAGCTTCCACCAGCACCACGTCACCTTTGCGCAGCTCATCCGCCGGAACGTGGTCCATCTGCGCGCCGTATTTAGGTTCGCGTAATTTGCGCGCAAAGGCGGTTTTTTTTACCCCTTTCAGGCTGTTGGCCTGCGCCTTACTGCGGCCTTCCGCCAGCGCTTCGGCAAAGTTGGCGAACAGCACGGTAAACCACAGCCACAGGCTGATGGCGGCGGTAAAGGTTGCATTCCCTGAAAGGTGTCCCGTTCCCATGGCAATCGCCAGTGCGGTGGTGAGTAAACTTCCAGTCCAGACAATAAACATCACCGGGTTGTGCCACTGCACGCGCGGGCTCAGTTTTTTTACCGCATCCATGAGGGCCTGACGAACTAACGTCGGTTCGAGCAGGGCCAGTTGTTTACGACTCATGACAAATTCTCCGCAAAATCAGCGTAAAGAGAGATATTCCGCAATCGGGCCTAACGCGAGGGCGGGGATAAAGGTCAGGGCGCCCACCAGCAGAACGGTGCCAATCAGCAGGCCGACGAACAGCGCGCCGTGAGTCGGTAACGTACCGGTGGTGGTCGGCTGGATCTTCTTATTCACCAGTGTTCCAGCGATCGCCATGACGGGAATAATCACGCCGAAACGACCGACGAACATGCAGAACGCCAGCAGACAGTTCCAGAACGGCGAGTTGGCACTTAACCCTGCAAAGGCGCTGCCGTTGTTGTTGGCGGCAGACGAAACGGCGTAAAGCACTTCGCTAAAGCCGTGAATGCCCGGGTTAAAGATGCCGCTGCGCCCGGCGTCGGTCATCAGCGCCAGCGCGGTACCGAGCAGCACAAGGGTGGGGGTGACCAGGATCGCCAGTGCGGTTAATTTCATTTCGCGGACGTCGATTTTTTTGCCGAGATACTCCGGCGTGCGGCCGATCATTAGCCCGGCGATAAACACGGCGAGCAGAACGAACAACAGCATGCCGTACAGCCCCGAACCGACCCCACCGAAAACTACCTCGCCAATCTGCATCAGCCACATCGGGATCATGCCGCCGAGCGCGGTGAAAGAGTCATGCATGGCGTTCACCGCCCCGCAGGAGGCCGCCGTGGTGACCACCGCATAGAGGCTGCTGGCAAGAATGCCGAAGCGGCTCTCTTTGCCTTCCAGGTTGATATTGCTGTTAGCCCCCAGCTGCATGAAGTGGCTGTTGCCGTTCCATTCGGCCCACATCACCAGTGCTACGCAGACCACGAAGATCAACGACATCGCCCACAGCAGCGTACGTCCCTGGCGGCGATCGTTAACCACATCGCCAAAGGCGAAGCAGAGCGCGGCGGGGATCAGGAAGATCGCCAGCATCTGTACAAAATTGGTTAATGCCGTTGGGTTTTCAAACGGATGCGATGAGTTGGCGTTGAAGAAGCCGCCGCCGTTGGTGCCCAGCATCTTGATCGCTTCCTGCGACGCCACCGGCCCCATTGGCAGGCGTTCCCTGACCCCTTCAAGCGAGGTGTAAGGGGTATAAGGCAGCAGGTTTTGCAGAGTGCCTTGCTGAATAAAGAACAGGGCAATAATCAGCGCAACAGGCACCAGGATCCAAAGGGTGATGCGCGTGACATCAACCCAGGCGTTGCCGAGGGTGCTGACATTCTGACGGGCAAACGCGCGCGTCAGGGCGAAGATCACCGCGATACCGCTGGCCGCAGAAAGAAAGTTTTGCACGGTTAACCCGGCCATCTGGCTGAAGTAGCTGAGCGTGGTTTCACCGGCGTAAGACTGCCAGTTGGTGTTGGTGACAAAGCTGACCGCCGTGTTCAGCGCCAGATGCCAGGATAAACCCGGTAACTGCTGCGGGTTCAACGGCAGACTGCCCTGGAGCATCAGCAGCGTAAAGAGGGCAATAAGCCCCAGGATATTCAGAAGCAGTATCGCCATCAGGTACTGGCGCCAGTTCATTTCCCGGTCGCTGATACCTGAAATGCGCCAGAGCACGTTTTCAATATTTCGCGTGCCCGGCAATGGCACGTTGTTTATCAGCCGCGCCAGCGCTGTTCCCAGCGGCCTGGCGAGCACAAACAGCACCAGTAAAAAGCTGGCAATAAGCAAAAACGCCTGAGCAGCCATCAGAATGCCTCCGCATTAATCAGGGCATAAATCAAATAACCCAATAACAGGAACACCAGCACGATGCCGGCAATCAGACCTGCACTCACAATCCACCTCCGGGTGACTTTTGTTGTTGTGCTAACGGTAGGATTTACGGCGCAAAGATTTCGCAAAAATCAGAAGGGCAGGTGTAAAAAAAGTATAAAAAAGGGAAAAGACCACAATTTAACTATTGGTAAGTAAACTGTTAACCTTTTTGTAACTTAATTACAGGCGGGAATGTAAATATTCACGAAATGGATGAAAATAAGTGGTCGGATGAGTAGTAAAATTACAAACAAAGCGGTATTATTTTAACCAGGTCACAGATTTCACATTTTCCGGAGACGGTTTCCGGCCAACTACAGGGGAGAAAAATATGGATCTTTATAAAGAGTTTCCGGCTCATATCATTTTCATGCGTCGCACTTTCGCCGTAGTGGCTGGCGTGCTGGCCCTGCCGGTGATGCTGTTCTGGAAAGATCGCGCACGTTTCTACAGTTACCTGCACCGCGTCTGGGCGAAAACCAGCGAGAAGCCGGTGTGGATGGATCAGGCCGAAAAAGCAACCTGCGATTTCTACTGATACGGTGTGACATCGTAGCCATAAAAAAACCGCCTACAGCAAAGTGGCGGTTTTTTTGTCCCTCGGGATTCGCGGTCCGTTGGGTAATCTTGCAGCCCCTACCCGGGATTTTTATCATACCCTTCTTTAAAAAGTTCGCAATCCGCTTCACCTTTATAAATTCCTAATTTTACTGAAATAACTTACTTTTGGCGTTGGTGTTAATTATGATGCCACGTCCCTTTCCGCCATCTCGCAAATGGGCATCGGTCCTGGGAAAGGTGTATCCATAGCCGTAAAGCAGCCCGCCTACCCGGGCTTGTGTCCACCGATTTATCACCGGTGGTGATAGGTGGAGCGGTTAGCAGCAGGGACCGCATAGTGAAACGCTATTTATGCATTGCGTTCATTGTCGCCAGCGTACTCGTTGTAAAGTGTGATAAACCGGATGTGTTTATTGCCTTTACCCCGATAGCGCAGGACAAGTAGCGTTAAGGCCGCCTCGGGCGGCCTTTTTTATTTCATCCCGTCTACACTTCATGGCAAAGTAGTTCAATGCATGCCTTTTTCCTTTTACGGCATGCCCTTACGGACATAATGGACAATTGCCTGGAGTTTTATGCCCACCCATCTGGTTTGGTTTCGCGCGGATTTACGCATTCACGACAACTTCGCTCTCGCGGCGGCCTGCCGCGCTAAAGACGCGAATGTGCTGGCCCTGTTTATCGCCACGCCTGAACAGTGGCGGCAGCATGACATGGCGCCCCGGCAAGCGGCATTACTCAGCGCGTATCTGAATGACCTGCAATATTCACTGGCTGAAAAAGGCATTCCGCTGATCTATAAAGAGGCCCATGATTTTGCCGCGCAGCGCCAGACGGTGCAGGCGATCTGCCAGCAGCACGCAGTAACGCATCTTTATTACAACTATCAGTATGAATTCAACGAGCAACAGCGGGATCGTCAGCTGGAGAAAACCCTTGCGGGCGTGGTCTGTGAAGGCTTTGATGACAGCGTGATGCTCGCCCCTGGCAGCGTAATGACCGGCAGTCACGAGATGTATAAAGTTTTCACGCCGTTTAAAAATGCCTTTATCAAACGCCTGAAAGAGGGGCTGCCTGAGTGCGTTACCGCCCCGGCCGTGAGAGGGGAAACGATAACGGATCTGCCTGAGATCAGGCTGAATTATCCTCAGCAGTCGTTCGATGAAACACTATTCCCCGCCAGCGAGAAAGCGGCCATCGCCCGGTTGCGTCAGTTCTGCGCGCAGGGGGCGGCGGAGTACGAGGCGCGTCGGGATTTTCCAGCGATTGAGGGCACCAGTCGCTTGTCGGCCTGTTTAGCGCTGGGCGCGCTCTCTCCGCGCCAGTGTTTACATCGCCTGCTGGCGGAACAGCCTCAGGCCTTAGACGGGGGGGCGGGCGCAGTGTGGCTGAACGAACTGATCTGGCGTGAGTTTTATCGCCATCTGATGACGTATCATCCTGATTTGTGTAAACATCGGCCCTTTATTCACTGGACCGAACAGGTACAGTGGCAGTCGAATGAGAAGCTGCTTAAGGCATGGCAGCATGGGCTCACCGGCTTCCCGATTGTTGATGCGGCTATGCGGCAGCTCAATGAAACCGGGTGGATGCATAACCGTCTGCGTATGATTACCGCCAGCTTCCTGGTGAAGGATCTGCTTATCGACTGGCGAACCGGAGAGCGTTATTTTATCTCTCAGCTAATCGATGGCGATCTGGCGGCGAATAACGGCGGCTGGCAGTGGGCGGCCTCCACCGGAACGGATGCGGCTCCCTATTTTCGGATCTTCAATCCGACCACGCAGGGGCAACGATTTGATGCCGACGGCGAGTTTATCCGTCGCTGGCTGCCGGAGCTTAAGGATGTCCCCGCCAAAGCCATTCATGAACCCTGGGTATGGGCGGATAAACAGCGTGTTACCCTGAATTATCCCCGTCCCATTGTCGACCATAAACAGGCGCGCGTCGCCACGCTGGCGGCGTACGAAGCCGCCCGAAAAGTTTGAGAGAATGATGATGAAAAACAGTGAACTGGAACGCCTGATTAACGAAAAACTCAATACGGCGTCGTTTAGCGACTACGGCCCGAATGGCTTGCAGGTGGAGGGGCGCGAGACGGTGCAAAAAATCATCACCGGCGTAACGGCAAGCCAGGCGCTGCTGGATGAGGCGGTGCGTCAGGAAGCCGATGCGGTGATTGTCCACCACGGTTATTTCTGGAAAAACGAATCACCGATTATTCGCGGCATGAAGCGCAACCGACTCAAAACGCTGCTGGCGAATGATATCAACCTGTACGGTTATCACCTGCCGCTCGATGCGCATCCTGAGCTGGGGAATAACGTTCAGCTTGCGCAGCTGCTGGGGATTACCGTGATGGGTGAAATTGAACCCCTGGTGCCGTGGGGCGAACTGTCGATGCCAGTTCCGGGTCTGGAGCTGGCATCGTGGATCGAAGCGCGCCTGGGGCGTCGTCCGCTGTGGTGCGGCGACACCGGGCCGGATACCGTGAAGCGCGTGGCATGGTGCACCGGCGGCGGCCAGGGCTTTATTGACAGCGCGGCGCGTTTTGGTGTCGACGCCTTCATTACCGGTGAAGTCTCCGAGCAGACCATTCACTCAGCCCGTGAACAAGGCCTGCATTTTTACGCGGCGGGCCACCACGCCACCGAGCGTGGCGGCATCCGCGCCCTCAGCGAGTGGCTGACGGAAAATACCGATCTGGATGTGACGTTTATTGATATCCCTAATCCGGCCTGATGAGAGGTAGTTAAGTGCAGCGAGCGCGTTGTTATCTTCTGGGTGAAACCGCGGTAGTTCTGGAGCTTGAGCCTCCGGTGACGCTTGCCACGCAAAAGCGTATCTGGCGTCTGGCTCAGCGACTGCCCGAGCTACCCGGCGTGGTTGAAGCTATTCCGGGTATGAATAATATCACCGTGGTGCTGCGTGATCCGCACACGGGGGCGCTGGATGCCATTGAGCGTCTGCAACGCTGGTGGGAGGAGAGCGAGGCGCTGGAGCCGGAATCGCGGACGATTGAGATCCCGGTTGTCTATGGCGGCAAGGGAGGTCCCGACCTTGGCGTGGTGGCCGAACACTGTGGATTAACGGAGAAGCAGGTTGTGGAGCTGCATAGCTCAGTCGACTATGTTGTCTGGTTTTTGGGATTTCAGCCGGGTTTCCCCTATCTGGGCGGGTTATCGCCCCAGCTGCATACGCCGCGCCGGGCTGAGCCGCGCCTGAGCGTACCGGCGGGCAGCGTGGCGATTGGTGGCGAGCAAACGGGAATTTATCCGCTCGCCTCACCGGGAGGCTGGCAGCTGATTGGGCACACGTCCACGCCGTTATTTGAACCAGGCCAGGACGCGCCCATACTCCTGCGTCCGGGGGATACCCTGCGCTTTATCCCGCAAAAGGAGGGGATATGTTAACGCTTATTCGCGCAGGGCTTTACACCTCGGTACAGGATGCCGGGCGTTTTGGGCTGCGTCAGTCAGGCGTGAGCTACTGCGGCGCGCTCGATCGCCCTTCGCTGGAGATTGCCAACCTGCTGGTAGGTAACGCAGGCAGCACGGCGGCGTTAGAAATTACGCTGGGCCAGTGCGTGATTGAGTTTGGTCAGGAAACCTGGTTTGCCTTAACTGGTGCGGGCTGTGACGCGACGCTGGACGGCAAAGCGGTGTGGACCGGCTGGCGCCTGCGGGCGAAGGCCGGGCAGCGTCTGACCCTCAAGCGTCCTCTGCACGGCGTGCGCAGCTATCTTGCGGTGGCGGGGGGGATCGACGTGCCGGAGGTGCTGGGCTCATCCAGCACCGACCAGAAAGCGGGAATGGGCGGCCATGAAGGGCGGCTGCTGCGCGACGGCGATCGTCTGCGAATAAAGACCTCAACGCGCCATTTCACCACCACGCAGGGCGTGAAACAGCTGCTGTGGGGGAACGTGATCCGCGCCTTACCGGGGCCGGAATATCAGGAGTTTGATGAAGCCGCGAAAGAGTCTTTCTGGCGCTCGCCGTGGAAGATCAGCCCGCAGAGTAACCGCATGGGTTACCGGCTTCAGGGCCAGCCGCTGACCCGCACGACTGACCGGGAGCTGCTTTCCCATGGTCTGTTGCCGGGGGTGATTCAGGTGCCGGGCAACGGGCAGCCCATCGTACTGATGAACGATGCGCAAACCACGGGGGGATATCCGCGTATTGCCTGCATTATCGAAGCGGATCGCTACCATCTGGCGCAAATTCCTCTCGGTCAGCCCATTCATTTTGTGCAGTGTTCGCTGGAGGAGGCGCTGAAAGCCCGGCAGGATCAGCAGCGTTATCTCGAACAGCTGGCGTGGAGGCTCGATGGTAAAGATTGATTTAAACGCCGATCTGGGGGAGGGCAGCAGCGCCGATGCAGCGCTGATGACGCTGGTCTCCTCGGTGAACATCGCCTGCGGGTTTCATGCCGGCGATGCGCAGACCATGCTGGCGAGCGTGCGCAATGCCATGAAAAACGGCGTGGCGATTGGCGCTCACCCCAGCTTTCCCGACCGGGAAAACTTTGGCCGCACGGCGATGGATCTGCCCCCTGAGACGGTTTACGCGCAAATGCTCTACCAGATCGGCGCGCTGGAGGCGATAGTGCGCGCTGAGAATGGCGTGTTGCGCCACGTCAAGCCGCACGGCATGCTCTATAACCAGGCGGCGAAAGATCCTGCGCTGGCGGATGCCATTGCCCGCGCGGTGCGGGACTGTAATCCGCAACTGATTCTGGTAGGCCTGGCGGGAAGCGAGCTTATTCGTGCCGGAGAACGGCTGGGGCTGACTACGCGGCAGGAAGTGTTTGCCGATCGGGGATACCTGCCGGACGGTAGTCTGGTTCCACGTACGCAGGCCGGTGCGCTGATTACCGATGAAGGTAAAGCGCTGGCGCAGACGCTGGAGATGGTGCGCTTCGGGCGAGTAACCTCAACGGAGGGGACAACGGCAAACGTTCAGGCTGATACGGTGTGCTTACACGGTGACGGCGAGCATGCTCTCCAGTTTGCGCGACGCCTGCGGATGGCGTTCTCGGAAGAGGGCATTGTTGTCAGCGCAGAATAATTATGAAAGGACAATAACATGCCAGAAGGTCCGGAGATCCGCCGCGCGGCGGATAGCCTGGAGGCGGCGATAAAGGGCAAACCTCTGACACACGTCTGGTTTGCCTTTCCTCAACTCAAGTCGTTTGAATCGCAGCTGGTGGGACAGACGGTAACCCACATTGAAACGCGCGGCAAAGCGTTACTCACCCACTTTTCCCATAACCTGACGTTATATAGCCATAATCAGCTTTACGGCGTCTGGCGGGTGGTGGAGGCGGACGAGCAGCCGCAAACGACCCGCGTGCTGCGCGTGCGGCTACAAACGGAGGATAAGGCGATCCTGCTCTACAGCGCCTCTGATATCGAAATGTTAACGCCGGAGCAACTGCTGACGCATCCGTTCTTACAGCGGGTCGGGCCGGACGTGCTCGACATGCGTCTGACGGCAAGCGATGTGAAAGCCCGGTTGTTATCCCCCACATTCCGCAACCGGCAGTTTTCCGGGCTGTTGCTCGATCAGGCATTTCTGGCGGGGCTGGGAAACTACCTGCGGGTGGAGATCCTCTGGGAAGTGGGGCTGGCGCCGCAGCACAAAGCGTCGCAGCTGAGCGATGAACAGCTGGAGGCGCTGTCGCACGCGTTACTGGATATTCCACGGCTGTCGTACAACACGCGCGGCCTGGTGGATGAGAACAAGCATCACGGGGCATTGTTCCACTTCAGGGTGTTTCATCGGGCGGGTAAAAAGTGCGAGCGGTGCGGCGGGGTGATTGAGAAGGCGACGATCTCTTCCAGACCGTTTTACTGGTGCCCGAACTGTCAGAAATAATAAAGCCGGGTGGCGGAGGTAAAAGCAAAACGGCAACGAAAGTTGCCGTTTTTAATGGTTTCACCCTCTCCCTGTGGGAGAGGGCCGGGGTGAGGGCATCAGGCCGCACCCAACGTCTGTTAGCGCTTCAGATCAGACTTAAAATCACGCTGCTCGTAGCCGGTATACAGCTGACGAGGACGGGCGATTTTCATGCCTTCGCTGTGCATTTCGTTCCAGTGCGCAATCCAGCCCACGGTACGCGCCATGGCGAAGATTACGGTGAACATGGAAGACGGAATACCCATCGCTTTCAGAATAATGCCAGAGTAGAAATCGACGTTCGGGTAGAGTTTCTTCTCGATGAAGTACGGGTCGTTCAGCGCGATGTGTTCCAGCTCCATCGCCACTTCCAGCAGATCATCTTTGGTGCCCAGCTCTTTCAGCACTTCATGGCAGGTCTCACGCATGACGGTCGCGCGCGGGTCGTAGTTTTTGTAAACACGATGACCGAAGCCCATCAGACGGAAGGAATCATTCTTGTCTTTTGCGCGGCGCACGAACTCTGGAATGTGCTCAACGGAGCTGATCTCTTCCAGCATCTTCAGTGCTGCTTCGTTCGCGCCGCCGTGCGCCGGTCCCCACAGGGAGGCGATGCCCGCCGCGATACAGGCGAACGGGTTCGCGCCTGAAGAGCCCGCGGTACGGACGGTAGAGGTCGAGGCGTTCTGTTCGTGGTCAGCGTGCAGGATCAGAATACGGTCCATCGCGCGTTCCAGCACCGGGTTCACTTCGTACTCTTCGCACGGCGTGGAGAACATCATGCGCAGGAAGTTACCCGCGTAGGAGAGGTCGTTGCGTGGGTACACAAACGGCTGACCGATAGAGTATTTGTAACACATTGCCGCCATGGTAGGCATTTTGGACAGCAGACGGAACGCCGCGATATCACGGTGACGTGGGTTATTCACGTCCAGAGAATCGTGGTAGAACGCCGCCAGCGCACCGGTAATACCGCACATGACCGCCATCGGATGAGAGTCACGACGGAACGCATGGAACAGACGGGTAATCTGCTCATGGATCATGGTGTGACGGGTCACGGTGGTTTTAAATTCATCGTACTGGGCCTGCGTCGGTTTTTCGCCGTTCAGCAGGATGTAGCACACTTCCAGATAGTTGGATTCGGTGGCTAACTGATCGATGGGGAAGCCGCGATGGAGCAGGATACCTTCATCACCGTCAATGTAGGTGATTTTGGATTCGCAAGATGCGGTGGAGGTGAATCCAGGGTCAAAGGTGAATACCCCTTTGGAACCCAGCGTACGGATATCAATAACATCCTGACCGAGCGTGCCTTTTAGCACATCCAGTTCAATAGCATCATCACCATTTAGGGTGAGTTTTGCCTTTGTATCAGCCATTTACGGTCTCCTTAGCGCCTTATGCTTAAGACTGCGCTTTACCGGATTTGCTTTCAGCTGTTAATCATCGTTACCAGATTGTTATTTGGCTTACCGCTCAGCTCACGAGGAGAAACCAGGGTACAGAGCTATGGCGCCTTGCAGGTAAACGAATGAAATATCAGTGAAACAACAGCAAATCAGCGTTTTTGCAGTCCGAATTATTCAAACCTGTATATCACTAATAACTGTCCTGATAACTTCGGTCAATACCATCACACTGTTACATAACTATTTGTCAGGTGAAAGAGAGACCTCATAACTTTTGCGCATTATATGCCTTTTCTGATGACGTTTGTAACAATATTGTTTAACATTTGTCAAATCAGATGATTAAAAATTAAAAAGATGTTGTTATCGTGACCCCGATCACTGTTCCAGAGAAAACCCAACAAACTGTATGTAGGTTAATTGTAATGATTTTGTGAACGGCCTATACTGCCGCCAGGTCTCCGGAACACCCTGCAATCCCGAGCCACCCAGCGTTGTAACGTGTCGTTTTAGCATTTGGAAGCAATGTTTTGCATGACGCGCAGTTATAGAAAAGGAACGCTGTCTGACCCGCATCGCAGTCCGGAGGAAGGAAACAATAAGAACAGCATGTGGGCGTTATTCATGATAAGAAATGTGAAAAAACAAAGACCTGTCAATCTGGATCTCAAAACGATCCGATTCCCTGTAACAGCAATAGCGTCCATTCTGCACCGTGTTTCTGGTGTGATTACGTTTGTGGCGGTCGGTATCTTGCTGTGGTTACTGGGAACAAGCCTCTCATCCCCTGAAGGATTCCTCCAGGCCTCAGCCATTATGAACAGCTTCTTCGTGAAATTTATCATGTGGGGCATTCTGACCGCGCTGGCCTATCACGTGGTTGGCGGCGTTCGCCATATGCTGATGGACTTTGGCTACCTGGAAGAGACGTTCGAGGCCGGTAAACGTACCGCTAACATTTCATTTGTGATCACTGTCGTGCTTTCACTTCTCGCAGGAGTTCTCGTATGGTAAGCAACGCCTCCGCATTAGGACGCAACGGCGTACATGACTTCATCCTGGTCCGTGCTACCGCCATCGTTCTCACCCTTTACATCATCTATATGATCGGTTTCTTCGCGACCAGCGGGACGCTGACGTGGGAAATCTGGAGTGGTTTCTTCGGATCGGCCTTCACCAAAGTGTTCACCCTGCTGGCCCTGTTCTCCATCCTTATTCATGCCTGGATTGGCATGTGGCAGGTGTTGACCGATTACGTTAAACCGCTGGCGATTCGCCTTCCGCTGCAACTGATTATTGTTGTTGCTCTGCTGGTTTACGTCATTTATGGATTTGTTGTGGTGTGGGGTGTGTAATGAAACTGCCAGTCAGAGAATTTGATGCTGTTGTGATTGGTGCGGGTGGCGCAGGTATGCGCGCCGCACTGCAAATTTCCCAGAGCGGCCAGACCTGTGCGCTGCTCTCTAAAGTATTCCCGACCCGTTCCCACACTGTGTCTGCGCAGGGCGGTATCACCGTTGCGCTGGGTAATTCCCATGAAGATAACTGGGAATGGCACATGTACGATACGGTAAAAGGTTCCGATTACATCGGTGACCAGGATGCCATCGAATATATGTGTAAAACCGGCCCGGAAGCGATTCTGGAGCTGGACCACATGGGTCTGCCGTTCTCCCGTCTGGAAAATGGCACCATCTATCAGCGTCCGTTTGGCGGCCAGTCGAAAAACTTCGGCGGCGAGCAGGCGGCACGTACCGCAGCGGCGGCTGACCGTACCGGCCACGCGCTGCTGCACACGCTCTATCAGCAGAACCTGAAAAACCACACCATCATCTTCTCTGAGTGGTATGCGCTGGATCTGGTGAAAAACGCCGATGGCGCCGTGGTGGGTTGTACCGCCCTGTGCATCGAAACCGGTGAGGTGGTCTACTTCAAAGCCCGCGCAACCGTGCTGGCGACCGGCGGCGCAGGCCGTATCTATCAGTCTACTACCAATGCCCATATCAACACCGGTGACGGCGTTGGGATGGCGATCCGCGCTGGCGTGCCGGTGCAGGACATGGAGATGTGGCAGTTCCACCCAACCGGTATCGCCGGTGCGGGCGTACTGGTGACAGAAGGCTGCCGTGGTGAAGGCGGCTATCTGCTGAACAAACATGGCGAGCGCTTCATGGAGCGTTATGCGCCAAACGCGAAAGACCTGGCGGGCCGTGACGTGGTGGCGCGTTCCATCATGATCGAAATCCGTGAAGGCCGCGGCTGTGACGGCCCTTGGGGTCCACACGCGAAGCTGAAACTCGACCATCTGGGTAAAGAAGTGCTGGAATCCCGTCTGCCGGGCATTCTGGAGCTGTCCCGCACCTTCGCGCACGTCGACCCGGTGAAAGAGCCGATTCCGGTTATCCCAACCTGTCACTACATGATGGGTGGTATTCCGACCAAAGTGACCGGTCAGGCGCTGACCGTGAACGAGCAGGGCGAAGACGTGGTCATCCCTGGCCTGTTCGCGGTAGGCGAAATTGCCTGCGTATCCGTGCACGGCGCAAACCGTCTGGGCGGCAACTCCCTGCTGGACCTGGTGGTATTTGGTCGTGCGGTGGGTCTGCATCTCCAGGAGTCTATTGCCGAGCAGGGCGCGCTGCGTGATGCGACCGACGACGAAATCGATGCCTCTCTTGCGCGCCTCAACCGCTGGAACGGCAACCGTAACGGCGAAGATCCGGTGGAGATCCGTAAGGCGTTGCAGGAGTGTATGCAGCACAACTTCTCGGTATTCCGTGAAGGTGACGCGATGGCCAAAGGGCTTGAGCAGCTGAAAGCGATCCGCGAGCGTCTGAAAAATGCTCGTCTGGACGATACCTCCAGCGAGTTCAACACCCAGCGCGTGGAGTGCCTGGAGCTGGATAACCTGATGGAAACCGCGTTCGCCACTGCGATGTCGGCAAACTTCCGTACCGAAAGCCGTGGCGCCCATAGCCGCTTCGACTTCCCGGATCGTGATGACGAAAACTGGCTGTGCCATTCCCTGTATCTGCCAGAGTCGGAAACCATGACGCGTCGTAGCGTTAACATGGAACCGAAACTGCGTCCGGCGTTCCCGCCGAAGATTCGTACTTACTAATGCGGAGACAGGATAATGAAACTCGAATTCTCAGTTTATCGTTATAACCCGGATGTAGACGATGCTCCGCGTATGCAGGATTACACCCTCGAAGCGGAAGAAGGTCGTGACATGATGCTGCTGGATGCCTTAATCCAGCTGAAAGAGAAAGATCCTACGCTGTCGTTCCGCCGCTCCTGCCGTGAAGGGGTGTGTGGCTCTGACGGTGTAAACATGAACGGCAAAAACGGTCTGGCCTGTATCACGCCAATTTCAGCGCTACAGCGTCCTGGCCAGAAAATTGTGATCCGTCCTCTGCCTGGCCTGCCGGTCGTGCGTGATTTGGTGGTGGACATGGGGCAATTCTATGCACAATATGAGAAGATTAAGCCTTACTTATTGAATAATGGGCAAAATCCACCCGCTCGCGAGCACTTACAGTCTCCTGAGCAGCGTGAAAAACTCGATGGGTTGTACGAGTGTATTCTCTGTGCATGCTGTTCAACGTCATGCCCGTCATTCTGGTGGAACCCGGATAAATTTATCGGCCCTGCGGGTCTGCTGGCTGCCTATCGCTTCCTGATCGACAGCCGCGATACCGAAACCGAGAATCGTCTGGAAGGGCTAAGTGACGCTTTCAGCGTATTCCGCTGCCATAGCATCATGAACTGCGTCAGTGTGTGTCCTAAGGGGCTGAACCCGACGCGTGCCATCGGCCATATTAAGTCGATGTTGTTGCAGCGCAGTGCGTAAGTAACAACGCCGGATGGCGCTGCGCTTATCCGGCCTACGTAACAGTAGGCCCGGTAAGCGTAGCGTCACCGGGCAAATTGCAGAAACCTTTAAAAACTGCCAGATAAGTAAATAATCGAGACGTTCAGCGCGAGACAAGGCGCGGTTGAACGAATCCCCTGGAGCATAGTTGACTATGTGACTGGGGTGAGTGAAAGCCGCAACGCAGTCGCAGCCGGAACGACGAAGATTATTTAGACAGTTTCTAAAGGTTCCTTCGCGGGCCACAAAGAGCTCGCAGGTGAACCCCGGCACGTACACGTGGTGTGCGTGGTAGTTTCTACGGCGAAAGTAAGCATAAAAATGCTTAAGGGATCACGATGCAGAACGGCGCAATGAAAGCCTGGCTGGACTCTTCTTACCTCTCTGGTTCAAACCAGAGCTGGATAGAACAGCTCTATGAAGACTTCTTAACCGATCCTGACTCAGTGGACGCAAACTGGCGTTCCATGTTCCAGCAGTTGCCTGGTACAGGGGTCAAACCGGATCAATTCCATTCAAAAACACGTGATTATTTCCGTCGTCTGGCGAAGGATGCCTCACGTTACTCTTCTGCGATTTCCGACCCTGACACCAATGCGAAGCAGGTTAAAGTCCTGCAACTTATCAACGCTTATCGCTTCCGTGGTCACCAGCATGCGAATCTCGATCCGCTGGGACTGTGGCAGCAGGAACGTGTAGCGGATCTTGATCCGGCTTATCACGATCTGACCGAGGCCGATTTCCAGGAAAGCTTTAACGTAGGTTCCTTTGCCATCGGCAAAGACACGATGAAGCTGGGCGATCTGATTGACGCGCTCAAGCAAACCTACTGCGGCTCCATCGGCGCGGAATATATGCACATTACCTCCACCGAAGAGAAACGCTGGATCCAGCAGCGTATCGAATCCGTGGCAGGCCACGCGAATTTCTCAGCAGAAGAGAAAAAACGTTTCCTCAGCGAACTGACCGCAGCGGAAGGCCTTGAGCGCTATCTGGGCGCGAAATTCCCTGGCGCAAAACGCTTCTCACTGGAGGGCGGCGATGCGTTAGTCCCGATGCTGAAAGAGCTGATTCGTCATGCCGGTAAGAGCGGCACGCGCGAAGTGGTGCTGGGCATGGCGCACCGTGGTCGCCTGAACGTGCTGGTTAACGTGCTGGGTAAAAAGCCGCAGGATCTGTTCGACGAATTTGCGGGTAAACATAAAGAGCACCTCGGCACCGGTGACGTGAAGTACCACATGGGCTTCTCGTCAGATATCGAAACCGAGGGCGGTCAGGTTCACCTGGCGCTGGCGTTTAACCCGTCGCACCTGGAAATCGTCAGCCCGGTGGTTATCGGTTCCGTGCGTGCGCGTCTGGATCGTCTGGACGAGCCGAGCAGCAATAAAGTGCTGCCAATCACCATTCACGGTGATGCGGCGGTCACAGGGCAGGGCGTGGTTCAGGAAACCCTGAACATGTCGAAAGCGCGTGGTTATGAAGTGGGCGGTACCGTTCGCATCGTAATCAACAACCAGGTGGGCTTCACCACCTCTAACCCGCTGGATGCGCGTTCCACCCCGTACTGCACCGACATCGGTAAAATGGTTCAGGCGCCAATTTTCCACGTTAACGCGGATGACCCGGAAGCCGTTGCTTTCGTTACCCGTCTGGCGCTGGACTTCCGTAACACCTTCAAGCGCGATGTGTTCATTGACCTCTTCTGCTACCGCCGTCACGGCCACAACGAAGCGGATGAGCCAAGTGCAACCCAGCCGCTGATGTACCAGAAAATCAAAAAACACCCGACGCCGCGTAAAATCTATGCTGACAAGCTGGAAAGCGAAAAAGTGGCGACGCTGGAAGATGCGACCGAAATGGTCAACCTCTACCGCGACGCGCTGGACGCGGGTGAATGCGTGGTCAAAGAGCTGCGCCCAATGAACATGCACTCCTTTACCTGGTCGCCGTATCTCAACCACGAGTGGGACGAGAGCTACCCGAACAAGGTTGAGATGAAGCGTTTGCAGGAGCTGGCGAAACGCATCAGCACCGTGCCGGAAGCGATCGAGATGCAGTCCCGCGTGGCCAAGATCTATGGCGATCGCCAGGCAATGGCGGCGGGTGAGAAGCTGTTCGACTGGGGCGGCGCGGAAACGCTGGCCTATGCGACGCTGGTTGACGAAGGTATTCCGGTTCGTCTGTCCGGTGAAGATGCGGGTCGTGGCACCTTCTTCCACCGTCATGCGGTTGTACACAACCAGTCTAACGGTTCAACGTACACTCCGCTTCAGCACGTGCATAACGGTCAGGGCCAGTTCAAGGTCTGGGACTCCGTGCTGTCAGAAGAAGCGGTTCTGGCCTTCGAATACGGCTACGCCACCGCAGAACCCCGCACCCTGACCATCTGGGAAGCGCAGTTCGGTGACTTCGCCAACGGTGCGCAGGTCGTCATCGACCAGTTCATCTCCTCCGGTGAGCAGAAGTGGGGCCGTATGTGCGGTCTGGTGATGCTGCTGCCGCACGGCTATGAAGGACAAGGTCCGGAGCACTCCTCCGCGCGTCTGGAGCGTTATCTGCAACTCTGCGCCGAGCAGAACATGCAGGTTTGCGTGCCGTCCACCCCGGCTCAGGTTTACCACATGCTGCGTCGTCAGGCGCTGCGCGGTATGCGCCGTCCGCTGGTAGTCATGTCGCCAAAATCCCTGCTGCGCCATCCGCTGGCGGTCTCCAGCCTGGAAGAGCTGGCAAACGGCACCTTCCTGCCGGCCATCGGTGAAATTGACGAGCTGGATCCGCAGGCCGTTAAGCGTGTCGTAATGTGTTCTGGTAAGGTTTATTACGACCTGCTGGAACAGCGCCGTAAGAACGATCAGAAAGATGTCGCCATCGTGCGTATCGAGCAGCTTTATCCGTTCCCGCATCAGGCGATGCAGGAAGTGCTGAAACAGTACGCTCACGTTCATGATTTTGTCTGGTGCCAGGAAGAGCCGCTCAACCAGGGCGCATGGTATTGCAGCCAGCATCATTTCCGTGAAGTGATTCCATTTGGGTCTGCCCTGCGTTATGCAGGTCGCCCGGCCTCCGCCTCTCCGGCGGTAGGGTATATGTCCGTTCACCAGAAGCAGCAACAAGATCTGGTCAATGACGCGCTGAACGTCGATTAATTAAAGGATACATAATGAGTAGCGTAGATATTCTTGTTCCCGACCTGCCTGAGTCCGTAGCAGATGCAACCGTCGCCACCTGGCACAAAAAACCAGGCGACGCGGTAACCCGTGACGAAGTGCTGGTAGAAATCGAAACTGACAAAGTGGTACTGGAAGTACCGGCTTCAGCGGATGGCATTCTGGATGCAGTCCTGGAAGATGAAGGTACAACCGTCACTTCTCGCCAGATCCTGGGTCGCCTGCGTGAAGGCAACAGCGCGGGCAAAGAGTCCAGCGCCAAATCTGAAGAGAAAGCGTCTACCCCGGCCCAGCGCCAGCAGGCGTCTCTGTCCGATCAGACCAACGACGCGCTCAGCCCGGCGATCCGTCGCCTGCTGGCTGAGCACAGCCTCGATCCGGCAGCCATCAAAGGCACCGGCGTGGGTGGCCGTCTGACGCGCGAAGACATCGACAAGCATCTGGCAAAAGCGCCTTCTGAGGCGAAAGCGGAAGCGAAAGCCCCTGCGGCAGCACCAGCGGCACAGCCAGCTCTGGGCGCACGTAGCGAAAAACGCGTGCCGATGACCCGCCTGCGTAAGCGCGTGGCCGCGCGTCTGCTGGAAGCGAAAAATTCCACCGCGATGCTGACCACCTTCAACGAAGTCAACATGAAACCAATCATGGACCTGCGCAAGCAGTACGGTGACGCGTTTGAAAAACGTCACGGTATCCGTCTGGGCTTCATGTCCTTCTACGTGAAAGCGGTAGTTGAAGCGCTGAAACGCTACCCGGAAGTGAACGCGTCTATCGATGGCGATGACGTGGTTTACCACAACTACTTCGACGTCAGCATGGCGGTTTCTACCCCACGCGGCCTGGTCACCCCGGTTCTGCGTGACGTAGACACCCTGGGTATGGCTGACATTGAGAAGAAAATCAAAGAGCTGGCCGTGAAAGGCCGCGACGGCAAGCTGACCGTTGAGGATCTGACCGGCGGTAACTTCACCATTACCAACGGCGGCGTGTTCGGCTCGCTGATGTCTACCCCGATCATCAACCCGCCGCAGAGCGCGATCCTGGGTATGCACGCCATTAAAGATCGTCCAATGGCGGTAGACGGTAAAGTGGAGATCCTGCCGATGATGTACCTGGCGCTCTCTTACGATCACCGCCTGATCGACGGCCGCGAGTCCGTAGGCTTCCTGGTTGCCATTAAAGAGCTGCTGGAAGATCCAACGCGTCTGCTGCTGGACGTCTAGTTTTTGCAGTCTTGCCCGGCGGCGCGTTGCTTGCCGGGCCTACAAAGCACTACCTAACGATTACCTGAAGGATGGATAGAACACATGAACTTACATGAATATCAGGCCAAACAGCTGTTTGCCCGGTATGGCTTACCGGCTCCGGTGGGTTATGCCTGTACTACCCCGCGTGAAGCAGAAGAAGCCGCGTCTAAAATCGGTTCCGGCCCGTGGGTAGTTAAATGTCAGGTTCACGCTGGTGGCCGTGGTAAAGCGGGCGGTGTGAAGGTTGTTAAGAGCAAAGAAGAGATCCGTGCGTTTGCTGAACATTGGCTCGGCAAGCGTCTGGTAACCTACCAGACAGATGCGAACGGCCAGCCGGTTAACCAGATCCTGGTTGAAGCGGCAACCGACATCGCGAAAGAACTGTACCTCGGCGCAGTCGTAGACCGTAGCTCCCGTCGCGTGGTGTTCATGGCGTCTACCGAAGGCGGCGTGGAAATCGAAAAAGTGGCGGAAGAGACCCCGCACCTGATCCACAAAGTGGCTATCGATCCGCTGGCGGGCCCAATGCCTTACCAGGGTCGTGAGCTGGCGTTCAAACTGGGTCTGGAAGGCAAGCTGGTTCAGCAGTTCACCAAGATCTTCATGGGTCTGGCGACCATCTTCCTGGAGCGCGATCTGGCGCTGATCGAGATCAACCCGCTGGTGATCACCACTCAGGGCGACCTGATCTGCCTCGACGGCAAGCTGGGCGCTGACGGCAACGCGCTGTTCCGCCAGTCCGATCTGCGCGAAATGCGCGACCAGTCTCAGGAAGATCCGCGTGAAGCGCAGGCTGCACAGTGGGAACTGAACTATGTGGCGCTGGATGGCAACATCGGCTGCATGGTTAACGGTGCGGGCCTGGCAATGGGCACCATGGACATCGTTAAGCTGCACGGCGGTGAGCCAGCGAACTTCCTCGACGTGGGCGGTGGCGCAACTAAAGAGCGCGTAACCGAAGCGTTCAAAATCATTCTCTCTGACAGCAACGTGAAAGCGGTTCTGGTGAACATCTTCGGCGGTATCGTACGTTGCGACCTGATCGCCGACGGTATCATCGGCGCGGTAGAAGAAGTGGGCGTTAACGTTCCGGTTGTTGTACGTCTGGAAGGGAACAACGCTGAACTCGGCGCGAAAAAACTGGCTGACAGCGGCCTGAATATTATTGCAGCGAAAAGTCTGACGGATGCAGCTCAGCAGGTTGTTGCCGCAGTGGAGGGGAAATAATGTCCGTTTTAATTAATAAAGATACCAAGGTTATCTGCCAGGGCTTCACCGGTAGCCAGGGGACTTTCCACTCCGAACAGGCGATTGCCTACGGTACGCAGATGGTTGGCGGCGTAACGCCAGGTAAAGGCGGCACCACGCATCTGGGCCTGCCGGTGTTCAACACCGTGCGTGAAGCGGTAGAAGCGACGGGCGCAACCGCGACCGTGATCTACGTACCGGCGCCGTTCTGCAAAGACTCTATTCTGGAAGCGATCGACGCAGGCATTAAGCTGATCATCACCATCACCGAAGGTATCCCGACGCTGGATATGCTGACCGTGAAGGTGAAGCTGGACGAAGCGGGCGTGCGCATGATCGGTCCGAACTGCCCAGGCGTTATCACCCCGGGCGAATGCAAAATCGGCATCATGCCGGGCCACATTCACAAGCCGGGTAAAGTGGGCATCGTTTCCCGCTCCGGTACCCTGACCTATGAAGCGGTTAAGCAGACCACCGACTACGGTTTCGGTCAGTCCACCTGCGTGGGCATCGGCGGTGATCCGATCCCGGGCTCTAACTTCATCGACATCCTGAAGCTGTTCCAGGAAGATCCACAGACCGAAGCGATCGTGATGATCGGTGAGATCGGTGGTAGCGCGGAAGAAGAAGCGGCTGCTTACATCAAAGATCATGTGACCAAACCAGTGGTGGGTTACATCGCGGGTGTGACCGCGCCGAAAGGCAAACGTATGGGTCACGCGGGCGCGATTATCGCTGGCGGTAAAGGTACGGCTGATGAGAAATTCGCAGCACTGGAAGCCGCAGGCGTGAAAACCGTTCGCAGCCTGGCGGATATCGGTGAAGCACTGAAATCCATCATTAAGTAAGTCCTCTCTGCTCCCCGAATGGGGCGCGTTGAAGTATAAAAAAATGTCCGTTTCGACATGGTTGGCCGCTGTAAAGCGGCCTTTTTTATTGTCTGCGTTTAGCCACCAGAGTGAATTTATAGTCGTCGGTGTTAAACACGTTGCGACTGTATTCAAATACCCGGCCGTCTTTCAGAAAGCCGCGGGAGACTTTTTCCAGAATCGGTTTTGCCGGATCGAGCGCCAGGGCGGCAATCGCCTCGTCCGATGGCATGACTGGCACCAGCTCCTGCTCGCTGCGATCGATAACCATCTTTTTGATCTGCTCAATGTAATGGTATTTCGACTGTTCCATCACTTCCCAGGTGAGGTCGGGGAACATCGCCAGCGGCATCCATGTCTCTTCCAGATTCACCGGCTTTTCCCTGATGAAGCGTACGCGCTTGACGTGCCAGACCTTATCATCCGGATTGAGCGCCAGTTTTGCCGCGAGCCGCTCATCGGCTTTCACCACTTCGAAGACGCTGACGTCGCTGTGCGTATCGACGTTGCGATCCGCCAGCTTTTCGTAAAAGCCGGTGAGCTGATAAATATCGTAATTCACCCGCTCCTCTTTTACATACGAGCCGCTGCCCTGAATACTTTCGATGATCTGCTCGTCGGCGAGCAGCTTCAAAGCCTGCCGCACGGTGACCCGGCTGACGCTAAACGCCTCCTGAAGGCTGGATTCCGTCGGCAGCGCATCGCCAGGTTTTAACTCACCGGCATTAATTTTCTCGCGGAACGCATCGGCGATCTGCCGGTACATCGGTTTATTGCCCATTGTGTCGCGCCTTTTTAATACCTTTTCAGGGAATTATGCCTTCAGCGGTAAATTTGTAAATAATACAAATAAGATACAAATATCGATGTTAGTGAAAATGATCACATAAATGAATTATCTGGTCTGCCACAATCCTCCCCAGACAATAACTTTGGATAGGTGAGGATCTTTATGAACCTGACGACTCTGACCGACCCCCGTGCTGTCTGCGTGCAGGCGCAGTTTACCAGCCGTGATGAGGCAATCCGTCAGCTTGCGACGCGGCTGGTGGCGTTGGGCAAAATAGCCGACGCCGATACGTTTCTGGCAGACGTCTTCCATCGGGAATCGCTTGGCCCGACGGCGCTGGGCGAGGGGCTGGCCGTACCCCATGGTAAATCAGCGGCGGTAAAGGAAGCGGCTTTTGCCGTGGCCACACTGCGCGAGACGCTGGCCTGGGAAGGCGTGGACGGGCCGGAGGAGGTCGAGCTGATTTTTCTGCTCGCCATTCCTCCCGCTCAAGCGGGGTCAACGCATATTCAGGTCCTGACGGAACTGACATCTCGCCTGGCGGATGACGAGCTCAGGGCGCGCGTGATGACGGCGACCAGCGCGGAAGCGGTGCTTGCGGCGCTGGAGACGGCGCCTGACGCACAAGAAACCGCCGTTGCGGAGAATGCCCCGACGATCGTCTGCGTGACCGCCTGTCCGGCCGGGATCGCCCATACCTACATGGCAGCGGAGTATCTCGAAAAAGCGGGACGTAAGCTCGGCGTCAATGTGGTGGTCGAAAAGCAGGGGGCAAATGGTATTGAGGGGCGCATCACCGCGCAGCAGTTGCAGGAGGCAAAAGCGTGTATCTTCGCGGCGGAAGTGGCGATCAAAGAGCGTGAGCGTTTTCAGGGGATCCCCGCCATTTCCGTGCCTGTCGCGGAACCCTTGCGCCATGCGGAAGCGCTCATTGAGCGTGCGCTGGCGCTACAGCCTGTATCCGATGCGCGTCCTGCGCACGTCGACTCGGACGCGAAAAAGTGCGTTAAAACCGAACTCAAGCAGGCGCTGCTCAGCGGTATCTCTTTTGCGGTGCCGCTGATTGTCGCTGGCGGCACGGTGCTGGCCGTGTCGGTACTGCTGGCGCAAATCCTGGGCTTGCAGCATCTGTTCGATCAGGAAAACTCGTGGCTGTGGATGTACCGCAAACTGGGCGGCGGGATGCTCGGTATTCTGATGGTGCCTGTTCTGGCGGCCTATACCGCTTACTCGCTGGCGGATAAACCTGCACTTACGCCCGGCTTTGCGGCGGGTCTTGCCGCCAATATGATCGGCTCTGGTTTTCTCGGGGCCATCGTCGGCGGGCTGATTGCGGGCTACCTGATGCGCTGGGTGAAAAACCACATCCGGCTGAGTAGCCGCTACAACGGCTTTCTGACCTTTTATCTCTATCCGGTGATTGGTGTGCTGGGCGCAGGCAGCCTGATACTGTTTGTGATCGGCGAACCGGTGGCCTGGATCAATAACGCCCTGACCGCCTGGCTTAACGGTCTGTCCGGCGCGAACGCGCTGCTGCTGGGGGCGATCCTGGGCTTTATGTGCTCGTTCGATCTGGGCGGTCCGGTCAACAAAGCCTCTTACGCGTTCTGTCTGGGAGCGATGGCCAATGGCGTATACGGGCCTTATGCGATTTTTGCCTCCGTCAAAATGGTATCGGCCTTTACCGTGACGGCATCAACGATGCTGGCTCCGAACCTGTTCAAACAGTTCGAAATTGAAACCGGCAAGTCCACATGGCTGCTGGGGCTGGCGGGCATCACCGAAGGGGCAATTCCGATGGCTATCGAAGATCCGCTGCGGGTCATCGGCTCATTTGTTCTGGGGTCAATGGCGACCGGAGCGATTGTCGGGGCGATGGGGATTGGGCTATCCACCCCAGGCGCGGGCATTTTCTCGCTCTTCTTACTGCATGATGCCGGGATGGGCGGCGTGATGGCCGCTGTTGGCTGGTTTGGCGCCGCGCTGATTGGCGCCGCAATCTCTACGCTCATTTTACTGCTCTGGCGACGCCAGGCCGTGAAGAGCGGCACCTACGTGACTGAAGACATACCATCGTAAACACGCACTGACAGGAAACGAAGATGAAAGCTGTATCTCGCGTTCATATCACGCCACATATGCACTGGGACCGGGAGTGGTACTTCACCACCGAAGCGTCACGTATTCTTCTGGTCAATAATATGGAAGAGATCCTCACCCGTCTTGAGCAGGACGCAGAGTATAAATACTACGTTCTCGACGGCCAGACGGCGGTGCTGGAAGATTATTTTGCCGTAAAACCGGAAAACAGGCCACGCGTGAAGGCGCTGGTGGCGGCCGGGAAGCTGATTATCGGGCCGTGGTATACCCAGACGGACACCACCCTTGTCTCCGGCGAGTCGATTGTCCGAAATCTGATGTACGGCATTCGCGACTGTCTGGCCTTTGGCGAGCCGATGAAAATTGGCTATCTGCCGGACTCCTTCGGCATGTCCTCCCAGCTGCCGCACATTTACAACGGTTTTGGCATCACGCGCACCATGTTCTGGCGCGGGTGTTCCGAGCGGCACGGTACCGATAAAACCGAATTTCTCTGGCAAAGTCAGGACGGTAGCGAAGTGACGGCACAGGTGCTACCGCTGGGCTACGCGATTGGTAAGTACTTACCGGAGGATGAGGCCGGGCTGCGCAAACGGCTCGACACGTACTTCGAGGTGCTGGAAAAAGCCTCCGTGACGAAAGAAATTTTACTGCCTAACGGCCATGATCAGATGCCGCTCCAGCAGAACATCTTTGCGGTGATGGATAAGCTGCGCGAAATCTATCCGCAGCGTCAGTTTGTGATGAGCCGCTTCGAGGAGGTGTTTGACCACATTGACGCGCACCGCGATGAACTGGCGACGCTGAAAGGGGAGTTTATTGACGGTAAATATATGCGGGTGCACCGGACGATAGGCTCCATGCGGATGGACATTAAAATCGCCCACGCCCGGATAGAGAATAAAATCGTCAACGTCCTTGAGCCGCTGGCCACGCTTGCCTGGACGCTGGGCTTTGAGTATCACCACGGCTTGCTGGAAAAAATGTGGAAAGAGATCCTCAAGAATCACGCCCACGACAGTATCGGCTGCTGCTGTAGTGACAAAGTGCATCGTGAGGTGATGTCACGCTTCGAGCTGGCGGAAGACATGGCCGATAACCTGACATGCTTCTATATGCGCAAGATTGTCGACAACATGCCGCAGAGCGAGGAAGACAAACTGGTGATGTTTAACCTCACGCCCTGGCCGCGTGAGGAAGTGATTAACACCACGATACGTCTGCGTGCCAGCCAGTTCCGCCTGCTGGACGATAGGGGGAATGAAATCCCTTACTGCCTGCGCAGCGCGCGTGAAATCGACCCCGGCTTGATTGACCGGCAAATTGTACATTACGGCAACTACGATCCCTTTATGGAGTTTGATATCCAGCTCAATCAGATCCTGCCATCAATGGGCTACCGCACGCTCTATATCGAGCCGCACGTGGCTGGCAAGCTGCTGGCGGCAGAAAAATCGTCGGAGGCGTTACTGGAAAATGCTTTCTGGGAAATAACGTTAAACGACGACGGCACCCTGCGTCTGCTCGATAAAGCGTCCGGGCTTATCTATGACCGCGTGCTGGAAATAGAAGAGAGCTCGGATGATGGCGATGAGTACGACTACTCGCCTTCACGGGAAGAGTGGAGACTCACTTCCGCACAGGGCGAGCATGAGGTTGAGGTGATCCACGAGGCCTGGCAGAGCAGGGCGGTGATCCGCCATCGCATGGCGGTGCCGGCGGATCTCGCCGAACGTTCTGCGCGTCAGCAGACGGGAACGCTTGAGGCAGAGCTCACGGTCACGCTCAGCCATAACAGCCGACGTATCGACGTTGAGGCGCGTCTCGGAAATCACGCGGATGACCACCGTGTGCGGGTGCTGATCCCGACGCCATTTACCACAGACACGGTGTTAGCCGATACCCAGTTCGGTTCGCTGACGCGACCTGTACAGGATGAAGCGATGGCGAACTGGCAGGAGGAGGGCTGGAAGGAAGCGCCGCTGCCGGTGTGGAATCTGCTCAACTACGCGGTGCTCCAGGAACGGCGTAACGGGATGGCGCTGTTTACCGAAGGATTGCGCGAATTTGAAGTGACTGGCGAGCGTCAAAAAACGTTTGCCCTGACGTTGCTGCGCGGCGTGGGTGTGCTTGGGAAGGAAGATTTACTGCTGCGCCCCGGCAGACCGTCCGGGATCAAAATGCCGGTGCCTGATTCGCAGATGCGGGGCCAGTTAACCTGTCGCTTTAGCCTGTTCAGTTTTAATGGTACGCCCGTCAGTGCTGGCGTTGCGCAGCAGGCGAAGTCGTGGTTAACGCCAGTGCACTGTTATAACAAAATCCCGTGGGATGCGATGAAGCTTAACCGCGCCTCTTTCACCACTCCCTGTAGCTATAGCCTGCTAACGCTGGCGCCTAACGGATGCGTACTCAGTGCGCTGAAAAAAGCGGAGGATCGTGACGAGATGATTCTTCGTCTGTATAACCCTTCGGAGACCCGCTCCTGTGACGTGGCTTTGTCTGTGAACCGTGAGGTCCAGGCCTGTTGCGAAACGGACATGAATGAGTTGTGCAAAGCGCAAGGGGAGGAGGGTTCAGCCATTACGGGACCGTTCCGGCCAGGCCAGTCACGCACCTTCAGCATAAAAATTGAAAGGTAATCCTCAAAACAAAATAAAGGCCGCATTCCTGCGGCCTTTATTTCATCGAATAGTCACGAAACGGTGTTAATTTTAAGATTATTAAAGGTGAATGAAATGTAATCGTTTCGGCGGGTAGCAAAGCGAAAGAAAAATACTGTGAAGCTGATAACATTATATGTTTATCTTCCGGCAAAAAGCGTTTTTTCTCGTGCGTTAATAAAAATCACAACTGTTTATATTATCTTCTGGCTTTTATAACCAATAACGCCTTTAAATATACATATTATTAACAAGGTTTTTACTATCCGTACCAC
>NZ_JBLVXX010000090.1:0-5670 GCF_048283985.1 Enterobacter cloacae complex sp. 6730903
TCCTTCATCACCTCTATTTGATATTTTTTGTTTTTTTTCATTATTTTAACCTAGCTATGCCGTTATCAATCAACTGACATACAGTATCAATAATTTCAATGGATTCTGCTTTGTCAATTGTCTTAGTGTCAGCCACACCTGGTTTCATATGGAACAAACCATGTCTGTTTTCATGCCAGTAAGTGTAGCACTCACACAAAACTTCTGCTATTTCACCATTAATAGTTCCTTGGTGTATATCCCTGATTATATATTTCGGGTTATTCTCAGTGAAATACTCGCCAAGATTCCTTGACAATGATGGGTTGCATACTCTTCCAAGTATTTGATATATAAATCCTTCTACAGATCTTAAAGCTGAGAAGCAATACGTTGAGTAGTCTTCCATTTCGACATCTATTTTTTTCATTATGAGTGAGCAGGATAACTGTTTTTTGATGTCTTCATGGATTTGGTCGATGCTTTTTGGAAGTTTGCTATGTAATTCTGACTCAATTGTTTCTTTTTTTATGTCAACATTAAATTCTTGATTCTTCTGTTTTATAATATCTTTCATGTCCAGTATGGTGCACATGAAATCATTAATTAAACTTGCAATTTGAAGGTATTTACCTTGGAATTGGATTGAGCCACGGTTGTAAATTTTCGCTCTGACTCTGTCACCATTACCAGCGGTCATGATGTATTGATGCTTACAGTTAGGATCGTTGTTTTTATCTTCTTCTATTTTTACGCTTTCATCATTAAGAAATGAAAATAACATTTCTCTATTTTTGTCGCTGAATTTTGGAATGGTGTATTCGAATGTTTTTTTGTCTGAATACAAACAGTTTTCTTTTATGATGCCAGCAATCTCATCAAAGTAAGTATTATTTTGCCCTGACGCTCTTCCTATAGTGGTGTTTCCGCCTGATGGCATTAGTTTTATTAAAAAATCTATTTCCTTATATGTCCCTGATAAATGCGTCTCTCTTTCGTTTTTCACGGTAGAAGAAAAGTTTGTGACGCCATTCTGCGTCAGGGCAGCTTCAATTTTGTCTGTATTGATATTTAGTGCTTTAAATGGGTTCTGTGCCATTGCCTCAATCCGTTGTTTTTTCTGAATATGTACAGATCTTGTTTTTTTGTCAACGGAAGCGCGGTTCGTTGACTTGATAGGCTGATTGATTCATCATCGCATAAAGAAAAACCACCGCTACCAACGGTGGTTTTCTCAAGGTTCGCTGAGCTACCAACTCTTTGAACCGAGGTAACTGGCTTTCGCAGAGCACAGAAACCAAATTCGTTATTACAGTGTAGCTGTACTTCACCTCACACTTCAACACTTCTTTGTTCTGCGAATCCGTTACCAGTGGCTGCTGCCAGTGGCGCTTTTGCGTGTCTTTCCGGGTTGGACTCAAGACGATAGTTACCGGATAAGGCGCAGCAGTCGGACTGAACGGGGGGTTCGTGCATACAGTCCAGCTTGGAGCGAACTGCCTACCCGGAACTGAGTGTCAGGCGTGGAATGAGACAAACGCGGCCATAACAGCGGAATGACACCGGTAAACCGAAAGGCAGGAACAGGAGAGCGCACGAGGGAGCCACCAGGGGGAAACGCCTGGTATCTTTATAGTCCTGTCGGGTTTCGCCACCACTGATTTGAGCGTCAGATTTCGTGATGCTTGTCAGGGGGGCGGAGCCTATGGAAAAACGGCAACGGCGTGGCCTTATCGTTTCCCTGTTAAGTTTCTCCCTGGCATCTTCCAGGAAATTTCCGCCCCGTTCGTAAGCCATTTCCGCTCGCCGCAGCCGAACGACCGAGCGCAGCGAGTCAGTGAGCGAGGAAGCGGAATATATCCTGTATCACATATTCTGCTGACGCACCGGTGCCGCCTTTTTCTCCTGCCACATGAAGCACTTCACTGACACCCTCATCCGTGCCAACATAGTAAGCCAGTATACACTCCGCTAGCGCTGCGTGACTGGTTCAGGGCTGCGCCCCGAAACCCGCCAAAAGCCTGACGCGCCTGCGGCTTGTCCAACCCCGCGCCGACCGGGAAAGGCTTTCCCGTCCGTCCCGGCGTTATCAGGAGGCCGGTTTGTCAGAGAAACGGAACAAGATGCTCACCATGTGGGTGACGGAGGACGAGCACCGGCGGCTGCTCGAGCGCTGTGACGGCAGGCAGCTGGCGGCGTGGATGCGACAGACCTGCCTGGACGTAAAGCCTGCGCGCACCGGAAAGCTTCCCTCACTCTCGCCAGCGCTGCTGCGCCAGCTTGCCGGCATGGGCAATAACCTGAACCAGATAGCCCGCCGTGTTAACGCCGGCGGCGGCACCGGCCATGACAGGGTACAGATTGTGGCGGCGCTGATGGCCATCGATGCCGGGCTTGAGCGGCTGCGGCACGCCGTTCTTGAGAAAGGAACGGACGATGATCGTTAAATTTCATCCGCGGGGGCGCGGCGGTGGCGCCGGGCCGGTGGACTATCTGCTGGGTAAAGACCGGCAGCGTGAAGGCGCCACCGTCCTGCAGGGCAAGCCGGAAGAAGTCCGTGAGCTGATTGACGCGTCGCCTTACGTGAAGAAATACACCTCCGGCGTACTGTCGTTTGCGGAGGCCGATCTGCCTCCCGGCCAGCGGGAAAAACTGATGGCCAGCTTCGAGCGGGTTCTGATGCCCGGACTCGATAAAGATCAGTACAGCATTCTGTGGGTGGAGCACGAGGACAAGGGGCGTCTGGAGCTGAACTTTCTGATCCCCAATACCGAGCTGCTGACCGGCAGGCGGCTCCAGCCGTACTACGACCGCGCCGACCGGCCGCGCATCGATGCCTGGCAGACCATCGTGAACGGCAGACTGGGGCTGCACGACCCGAACGCGCCGGAAAACCGCCGGGCGCTGGTCACGCCGTCCGGACTGCCGAAAACGAAGCAGGAGGCCGCAGAAGCCATCACGCGCGGACTGCTGACCCTTGCTTCGTCCGGGGAGCTGAAAACCCGTCAGGACGTCACTGAGGCGCTGGAACGGTCAGGTTTTGAGGTGGTGCGCACCACGAAAAGCAGTATCAGCATTGCCGACCCGGACGGGGGGCGAAACATTCGACTGAAGGGAGCCATCTATGAACAGTCTTTTAACGCTGGCGAAGGACTTAGAGCAGCAATCGAAAGCGCAGAAGCAGAGTACCGGCGAGATGCTGAAAGCCGCATTCAGCGAGCACGAGCAGTCTGTCAGAGCGGAACTGAGCGCAAGCGCGAGCAGAATCAGCGACGCTATCCTCGCCCACGAGCAGAGTATGAGCGAGGCGATGGAGAAAAACCGGCTGAGCGTACTGCGGACTGCCGGGCGGACATGGCTCACCATCCTGATGGTGTCAGCGCTACTGATCGGCACGAGCGGGAGCATTCTGTGGTGGCAGGGGCAGCAGATAACCGACAATTACACGCATCTTCGTCAGCAGGAAGATACCCTGGCGAAAATGACCGCCCGGACGTGGGGAGTGCGCTATCAGGAGAGCAGCGACGGCCGGAGGTTTCTTATCCTGCCACCGGGGATGCAAACCGAAGCCATCCCTTACGACGGGACGACATGGATCCGCCTGAAACAGGAGTAGCGGAAAATGACAGAGCTGGAAAAGCAGTTGCTGAGCGCATTAGAGCAGCTACAGCAGGACTACTCGCAAAGGCTGGACGAATGGGAGAGCGCCTTCGCGGAATGGCGGAGCATGTGTGGTCTTATGCAACGGGAGAACGCGGTGCTGAACGAGCGCGTGTCGGACTTGAGCACGCAGGTGCTGAGTTTAAGCGAGCAGCTGCGCCGCTTGTCCGGGAGCTGAGTACGGTAGAGCAGCGGCAGCGGGAGCATGAGTATCAGAAAAGCCTGGAGTTGCAGCGCCAGCCGCAGAAAACCTACAAAGGACCGACGCTGGGCTGACGGGTGCCGTCCCGTGACAAACCCCAAGAAGAAGGGCTGCGAAATTCCCCGCTAAATACGTCGTGATGCAAAGATCACTGCCTATACCAGGGGGAATTATGAAACTGCTTAAGGTTATTGAAGCTGTACTTAACTGCCTGCATCTGGCGGCAGAACTGTGGGAGTGGCTGGAGAAGCATTTGCCGGTTTTCGGGGCCTTCACGCTGTTTTTGGGCTGAATCCTGCCGTCATTCACCTGGCTGCATGGCTATGCAGTTGGGTAAAATTTATCTGTCGTGATCGGGGTGGTTTACCGGGTGGGTTGTTGTTGGTTTTGGCTGACTGCCGCCCCGTTCGTGGCGAAGCTGTTCGGGGCGGTGCGGGCAAGTAGTCTTATGTTAAATGAGGCTGTTTTGTAATCTAAATAATTTTACTGATCTATGCCGGGATGTACTCCATCAAATTTTATACACCCGCAATTTGGACATGAAGCCATGTCACCAAAATCAACAGCATCATTATCTTTCTGTTGCTCAGTGTATTTGAGCATGTTATGCGCGCAATCGTGGCATCCTACACTTGTACAAGTAGTAATGTATGACCACGTTAACTCTAAGTTTTCAAATGTTTTTTCTGTTTTCATATCGCAATATTTCCTTGCCAAAGTGGTGTGAGCGACTACGTGGACTATCAGTTTCATAGCTGCTGCCGGAAGTCGCAACGGGAATGTTATGTTGAATTTTTGAGGTTGGTACTTAGCCAGTGAGCATTTGAATTCTTGATATTACTTTAATTCTAGTATTTACTAGTAAATCAAGTAATCTACGAAAACCAAGGGACATACAATGGCAAAGCCTCCAGCGATTACACCACCGTCTACACCACCGTCTACACCACCGGCATGTGATATTGGTGCCCTCCCAGGGATCATACAAAATTTTGGGTTAATTAACTTTAACGTTTCTTGTAGAAATGGAGAGTTAACGGTAACTGGTACCGATCAAAGTGGGAAGCATGTAAGAGTTAATAGTTACCAAGGAAACGGATTTACCGAAGGTACGATGTCAACTTTCCAACCAGGAAGCAAAGAAGCTCGGCAATTAGAGGCTGTGCGTTTAAGAAACGACGGGCTTACGCAACAAGAAATCGCAAACAGATTAGGTGTGTCTCAAAAAACTATCAGTAATGATTTAAAGTAATATCGTCTTTGGTTTAGTACTGCTGGATTCTTGTACTCACTCGACTGAACGGTAAGCCGCTTGCCTTAAGCCCGACTTTGCGGGCTTTTTCATTGCTACATGAAAGAGATGTTATGGTAAATAGCTGCCGAATTGCATTTATATTGGAATGCCTTGTTTTAAAGCAAACGATGTGGCTTTAGATAGAAGGTTTGCATTAATCTTATCAAAGTTATCTTTAAAGAAAGAAGCTGAGCGTTCAGATAAAGATTTATACTCATCTTTTTCCGTAACTTTGTTTAATATATAGCTTGTTAATCGTTCACCATTGAATGATGTATAGACATAACGGTCTTTTTTTCCACCATTAGGAACAATTAAATCAAAAAAAACATCGCCACCAACTTTCTTTTTCTTTAAATCAGACTCGATTTTAGAGAAAAATTCACTCGGGCTATAAATATCTGTAGCGTAGACAATGAATAAGGTTTTGTCTTTATCCTTCATCACCTCTATTTGATATTTTTTGTTTTTTTTCATTATTTTAACCTAGCTATGCCGTTATCAATCAACTGACATACAGTATCAATAATTTCAA
>NZ_JBLVXX010000091.1:0-5647 GCF_048283985.1 Enterobacter cloacae complex sp. 6730903
CCATAATACATGGTTAAATTTTATTTAAAATCATAAACTTATTACATTGCAATCAATCATTTTATAGCAAATATTTTTTAGTATTAATGACTCTATAACATTCCAATCACCACCACCGAGGCCAGCTCCTATCCTTGGCATTTGTACAGAAAGGCGATTCACTAAAGCAAAGTCAGATAATTTTTCAAGACAAACTTCCAGAGAGTCATAACATACGCATTGTTTTTTGTCGTTGATATTTTTCTTTATACCATCCTGCGCATACATATTAGCAATAAATATCTTCTCCTGAGCATCAACCATAACAAAATCAACCATCCCTAATTCTGGGGAGCTATTTTCTTTGAAGCTACTAAGATAGCTTTTTTTTGCCGCAGGATATTTATTTGAAAGGGACAGAACAAAACCTTTACCCCACTTCCCTTTATTATTCACAATATGAGCAATAACTGTGGATTTTTTCAAAGGTTCCACAGCATCTCCAAACAAGTATTTTATTCGCTTTTTTTCTTGCAATGAACTCGTTGATGTTTGCCAGAAAACTTCAAATTCCTCATTCGAAATTTCTTCGGCGTCACTTAAGTCCAGGTCGCTTTTCTTACCATCATACAGCAGGAAGCCAACTTTTTCATTTTTATCTAGCAAAGAGGAAGAAGCATAATAATTACCATCTATAATATTTATTTGTCGCGTGGCTACCTCTCCTATGAACTCATTGAGAATAGTCCCTTCACCTGCAATAAAATCAACACTTCCTTTATAATATTTTTTCACCTCAACCACAACTCCTCCCACTTTTAACAATTCTTTTAGAGACATCGAGATCTTTTGTGTTTAAGATCAAAAATGTATTTTTCCGGGGTTCAATTACATCTAAGCCAGTAACATCTATTTCGACAAAATGGCTTATACCTTTTAATTTCCTCGCATCACCATATATATCAGCTGCTAATTGACCCAGAGACATTTTTCCAGTTCCTCCAACATCTTTGAGTGTTCGTCCGCCAATCATTTCAGGTCTAATATTAGTGAAGTATTGTCCATCCCCGAAACGGGCGTGTATATCTCCTGATGAAGGTCTTATTACACCACTTTCCGTGATACCTTTCATCCTTCTTCAGTCGTGTAGTGAATTAATGTTTTAGGAGTCAACCCCCACGGATCCACCCACCCCAGCGCGTTCGGCGCATACTGGTAAAGGTTAATCCCTCCCGCCAGCCCTATCGGGTCCTGCTGCGTAAATCGTCCGCAGTCCGGGTCATAATACCGGAACAGATTGTAGTGCAGCCCTGTCTCACGGTCCAGGTATTGCCCCAGCATGCGCAGGTTCTGAGAATATCCTGATACCTTCGTCTCGCTTTCCCGTAGCAGCTTGCCCCAGGCGCTGTTCACCCCTTCCCAGCGCACCTGCCCTTCGCTATCCGTCATCCGCTCCGGCGTGCCGTTGGGCTGACAGTGGAACCAGAAGATCTCCGGGGCATCAACGCCGTCAATACGCGCCAGCGGATCGTAGCTGTCCTGATCGCTGTAGACGTAGGTCAGCGGCACATCCCCGTGCACTTCCTGCAACAGCCGGAACCCTTCCCAGACAAACCGGGTGGTGACCGGCTTGCCGGTCGGCTGCCCAAACAGCATCTGGCGGCGCGTTTTGCTGATGCGTCGCCCGAGCGGGTCATAGCGGAAGCTGACCTGCGTCTGCGGCCTGTTGCGGTCCCGCGGCTGGCTGATGACCTCCGTCAGGCGGTGCTCGCCGTCGTAGCGGTAGTGCCAGCGGGTCTGGCCGTTATCCTTCTCCACGGTGCGGCCGTGGATGTCATAGCGCCAGCGAATGCCGTTCAGCTGCGTCAGGCGGTTGTGCGT
This sequence comes from Enterobacter cloacae complex sp. 6730903, assembly GCF_048283985.1. Lineage (NCBI taxonomy): Bacteria > Pseudomonadati > Pseudomonadota > Gammaproteobacteria > Enterobacterales > Enterobacteriaceae > Enterobacter > Enterobacter cloacae complex sp. 6730903. The sequence continues at coordinate 1,861 of NZ_JBLVXX010000091.1, forward strand.
AACCTTCTCAGCAGATCCTTCGAGCGGGTTACCGGTAGTATCCCAGCGGTGCAACCAATAGCACTGAAAATTACCGGTAACTATATCCCGGCGATGCAGGCGGCCAAGACGGTCATATTCGCTGCGGGTTCGTTAGTGTTAGTAGTTTGCGCCACGGTTGAATCCGATAATACTGAACTGGACGATGCCGACCGTGAAGAGTTTATGGAAGAGCTGGGTCAGGAAGGGCCAGGCGCGAAAGAAGGAGGCAAGATGCGTGCATAAGGAAAAGACTACATTGTTGAAGATGGCGATGTGATGAACTTCTTGTTTACGTTTAATTTTTATGAACGGGAAAAATCCACGCTTTCACGTACATTTTTTATTAGGGAGTCAAAAAAATATCTTAGAGATCTGACTTCTTGCTCACCTCCAAAGAAATGATTTGTGTAGTCGCAAGCTTTAACGTCTGAAAAGGCACCTCGATTAATCACTCAACAAGTAAGGCCAGACTCTAATACTTAGCGAGGCTGACACCACCGTTTCTTAGGAGAGGTCTGCCGGTCGACAATAATATATCTTCTAAATCCCTTTTTTTTGCGAGCGGGAATCGTTAAAAGTTTTGAATCGCATTTTATCATAATAAGCAGGGCCTGATCGAGACAACGCGTTACGCTTCATACCATTTAAATAAAACCAATCATGCCAGCCATTTTGGTTTTCCACATAGCTAAAGACAACAACCCCTTCTTCGTTCAGATGATTTTTAAGTAATAGAAAAATGTGCCTCGTGGCAGTGCAGGCAAAGAAGCTTTTGCCCTAAGCATCAAATAGTGTTACAACGGTTAATAATGGCTTTTTATCGGTTAACACAAAAACTAACTCGCGTGTTGTAAGACCATTGCATAATCTAAAATGGTATGCTGAAAATTTTTTTTACCCTTTAGCAATGATAACGTTACTATGATTTGTTCCATTCTTTATCCAGAACATTTCATCTTGAGGTAACGTTCCATTACCGCAGAAATCAACAAGCTCACCTTGCCAACCATCAGGAACATATTTTTGATAATGCATACTTTCAACATACTCCGAATATAGTCTTTTATTATCAAAATCTATAAGCAAATCCGGCATAAGATCATATATATCCCACCAAGTTGTTTTTTGCGAAAGCCTACTAAAAAACTCATCAGCTATGTCATCCTTATCGAATGAATAGCCATCTTTAATTAACCCATCAATAAATATCTGCGCGTTTTCTTCATTTACTACGGGTATGTCATATCTTTCCTTATGGACATCCTGTAGATTTATTTCCACCCCACTTTTCACAAAATCCTCTATCCATTTAATTCTATCTAAAACCCACATTTCTTTGAACGCCACGAACCAATAATATATTCCTTCTTTCTTTACTATCACAAGGAGATCATCATCTTTATTAATATAGTAACCTATTTTACATTACCGGAGCCTGGAATCGCTACTTCTTCAAGCCATTCTGCCCATACTGATGGTAATACATACGATCTACCTGGCGTTGTTGGATCAACGTGCTTAGGAGCCAATCCCCCTTGATTTAACGGATTAAGCATGCGTTAGGGGGTTGTGCGTGTCCTTTCCAGCAAGTCGTTCGAGGTGGATTACCAACAGACGATCGCAGTTGTCATAATTTCATTATTGCGTACAGCTGGTAAAAGACTTTTAAATGCTCAGAGTCTAATATCTAAAGACTTTACACTTAAAAGAATGAGCATGACGTAAAGAAAAAGGTAAGTTGCGTGCAGAAAGCAAAAAATCAAATCGTTAAAAATGGCGATGGGATGAACTTCTTGTTTAAAGTTTGATTTGTTTTTTATGAAAAAAACGAACTTGCGCACTCTTAGGAAAATAGAACTCAAGGTATTTTTCAGCTCTGTCTTGAAACGTTCGTTCTTTGAAGTAGTTATAAGAATCATTAAAATATTTGTACGCTTCATCAAATTGATTCAACTCATAAAAAACCATGCCGAGGTCGATTAACGGCGCTGTCTCTATATCCGATCCACGTGTACTAAGTATCCTCTCCCCCCATTTTTTCGCCTCATCGTTCTCCTTGAGAGCAAAGCAAGCACTGTACATGTACGCAGAGTTGCAGTTGGCAATTTTCCATTCGATCTGCGGCTCAGGAAGAGCCTGCCGGACATTTTGTTATTGCTCTAAAGCCTCGGCTTATTTTTTTATCATGAAATTCGTTTCCTTTTTCTACAAGAGATGTAAATATTATTCATGTGTTTATTCATTAGCAATAGCAAATAAACCTCCTCACCTATAAAAAGGGGAATAAGAAATAAATGCTTTTAGAAGCAAGGAGGTATCTAAGACAGTAAATCTTTATTATTAAAAAACTTAAAAACTAACCAAAAAAGAATTTTTTAAACCCTTCAACCTCAACATCTTTTAGTTTAGTTTTAAGCATCACATCGATATCTTCCAGAAAATCTTCTCTTAAATTAAATTCATCATCTGTAGCATCACCATCATAATTATTTTGTTCCATCTCAATAGCAGAACAAAAAGCATTCAAAAAGTCAGCTAAGGAACCAGAAATTATAAAGTTTCGTTTTTGAATGCTACCATAAACAGGAGATGTTAGATTTTGGGTGTCACAAAAAAGAACGTCACCATTTCTTTCAGCAAAGATTATATATTCATCGCGCCAAGCCGTATCATTTTGAACTCGCCAACCGGATAATATTTCGTTGAGATCTTGAGGTTCAATAATCTGTAAATAAAAAGTACCATCAAATGTTGGACTGTCATTTAAAATCAAATGACGATAAAAAAAATCAACCTCCCCATTTAAATTCACGGGAAAAGAAGTCTCATTTTCATCGTCTGTATAGTCTATCTCTCCCATATTCAATTCATTCATTTTAAATTTGTTCACAAGATCTTGGACTGCATTTTTTAAGTTCATCTTTCCACCTATAATTGCTTACATCGTTGTCTAGATTTTAGTGTTCTTTCTCTATCGATTAAGCGCCCACGCGTCGAGTTCTTAGTATTCCCTCTATGTCCTTGATCACCATGGACATGCTCATTGAACTTGTCGGGATGGTTATGATTTTTCAAGAATACAATGTTCCTCGGATCACCTTGCCATTTGGAACCAAGTGTACCATTGCCTTCTACCGAATTGATATGATGCCCGGTATAGACTGCCCGGGACATCACAGAGGTTAGGCTCTTGTTGGGAGTCTTCAAAATTAAATCCCTCTCTTGCGCTGTCCAATTTCTTGTGCCAGCCCCACCATCCTGCAATAAGGCTTTTTCTTGCACCCATGCCCTAGAAATAGCAGAGCTTCTAGCTCCAGCTTGAGCAGAAAGAGAATCATGTGGCCGGTAACGAATGAGATCGTCAGGAGTCAACCCCCACGGATCTGCCCACCCCAGCGCACTCGGCGCATACTGGTAAAGGTTTATCCCCCCCGCCAGCCCTATCGGGTCCTGCTGCGTAAACCTTCCGCAGTCCAGGTCGTAATACCGGAACAGATTGTAGTGCAGCCCTGTCTCGCGGTCCAGGTATTGCCCCTACATGCGCAGGTTCTGGGAATATCCTGATACCTGCGTCTCGCTTTCCCGCAGCAGCTTGCCCCAGGCGCTGTTCACCCCTTCCCAGCGCACCTGCCCTTCGCTATCCGTCATCCGCTCCGGCGTGCCGTTCGGCTGGCAGTGGAACCAGAAGATTTCCGGGGCATCAACGCCGTCAATACGTGCCAGCGGATCGTAGCTGTCCTGATCGCTGTAGACGTAGGTCAGCGGC
>NZ_JBLVXX010000092.1:0-3193 GCF_048283985.1 Enterobacter cloacae complex sp. 6730903
CTGGCAGTTCCCTACTCTCACATGGGGAGACCCCACACTACCATCGGCGCTACGGCGTTTCACTTCTGAGTTCGGCATGGGGTCAGGTGGGACCACCGCGCTAAAGCCGCCAGGCAAATTCTGTTATCTGTATCAGGCTGAAAATTTCGTCTCTTCGCCAAAACATCTTCGGCGTTGTAAGGTTAAGCCTCACGGTTCATTAGTATCGGTTAGCTCAACGCATCGCTGCGCTTACACACCCGACCTATCAACGTCGTCGTCTTCAACGTTCCTTCAGGAGACTTAAAGTCTCAGGGAGAACTCATCTCGGGGCAAGTTTCGTGCTTAGATGCTTTCAGCACTTATCTCTTCCGCATTTAGCTACCGGGCAGTGCCATTGGCATGACAACCCGAACACCAGTGATGCGTCCACTCCGGTCCTCTCGTACTAGGAGCAGCCCCCCTCAATTCTCCAGCGCCCACGGCAGATAGGGACCGAACTGTCTCACGACGTTCTAAACCCAGCTCGCGTACCACTTTAAATGGCGAACAGCCATACCCTTGGGACCTACTTCAGCCCCAGGATGTGATGAGCCGACATCGAGGTGCCAAACACCGCCGTCGATATGAACTCTTGGGCGGTATCAGCCTGTTATCCCCGGAGTACCTTTTATCCGTTGAGCGATGGCCCTTCCATTCAGAACCACCGGATCACTATGACCTGCTTTCGCACCTGCTCGCGCCGTCACGCTCGCAGTCAAGCTGGCTTATGCCATTGCACTAACCTCCTGATGTCCGACCAGGATTAGCCAACCTTCGTGCTCCTCCGTTACTCTTTGGGAGGAGACCGCCCCAGTCAAACTACCCACCAGACACTGTCCGCAACCCGGATTACGGGTCTACGTTAGAACACCAGCCATTAAAGGGTGGTATTTCAAGGTTGGCTCCACGCAGACTGGCGTCCACGCTTCAAAGCCTCCCACCTATCCTACACATCAAGGACCAGTGTTCAGTGTCAAGCTATAGTAAAGGTTCACGGGGTCTTTCCGTCTTGCCGCGGGTACACTGCATCTTCACAGCGAGTTCAATTTCACTGAGTCTCGGGTGGAGACAGCCTGGCCATCATTACGCCATTCGTGCAGGTCGGAACTTACCCGACAAGGAATTTCGCTACCTTAGGACCGTTATAGTTACGGCCGCCGTTTACCGGGGCTTCGATCAAGAGCTTCGCCTTACAGCTAACCCCATCAATTAACCTTCCGGCACCGGGCAGGCGTCACACCGTATACGTCCACTTTCGTGTTTGCACAGTGCTGTGTTTTTAATAAACAGTTGCAGCCAGCTGGTATCTTCGACTGATTTCAGCTCCGCCCGCAGGGGCTTCACCTACACATCAGCGTGCCTTCTCCCGAAGTTACGGCACCATTTTGCCTAGTTCCTTCACCCGAGTTCTCTCAAGCGCCTTGGTATTCTCTACCTGACCACCTGTGTCGGTTTGGGGTACGATTTCGTGTTACCTGATGCTTAGAGGCTTTTCCTGGAAGCAGGGCATTTATCACTTCAGCACCGTAGTGCCTCGTCATCACACCTCAGCGTTAAAAGGTACCGGATTTACCTGGAACCTCCGCCTACATGCTTAAACCGGGACAACCGTCGCCCGGCTGACATAGCCTTCTCCGTCCCCCCTTCGCAGTAACACCAAGTACAGGAATATTAACCTGTTTCCCATCGACTACGCCTTTCGGCCTCGCCTTAGGGGTCGACTCACCCTGCCCCGATTAACGTTGGACAGGAACCCTTGGTCTTCCGGCGAGCGGGCTTTTCACCCGCTTTATCGTTACTTATGTCAGCATTCGCACTTCTGATACCTCCAGCATGCCTCACAGCACACCTTCAACGGCTTACAGAACGCTCCCCTACCCAACAACACATAGTGTCGCTGCCGCAGCTTCGGTGCATGGTTTAGCCCCGTTACATCTTCCGCGCAGGCCGACTCGACCAGTGAGCTATTACGCTTTCTTTAAATGATGGCTGCTTCTAAGCCAACATCCTGGCTGTCTGTGCCTTCCCACATCGTTTCCCACTTAACCATGACTTTGGGACCTTAGCTGGCGGTCTGGGTTGTTTCCCTCTTCACGACGGACGTTAGCACCCGCCGTGTGTCTCCCGTGATAACATTCTTCGGTATTCGTAGTTTGCATCGGGTTGGTAAGCCGGGATGGCCCCCTAGCCGAAACAGTGCTCTACCCCCGAAGATGAGTTCACGAGGCGCTACCTAAATAGCTTTCGGGGAGAACCAGCTATCTCCCGGTTTGATTGGCCTTTCACCCCCAGCCACAGGTCATCCGCTAATTTTTCAACATTAGTCGGTTCGGTCCTCCAGTTAGTGTTACCCAACCTTCAACCTGCCCATGGCTAGATCACCGGGTTTCGGGTCTATACCCTGCAACTTAACGCCCAGTTAAGACTCGGTTTCCCTTCGGCTCCCCTATACGGTTAACCTTGCTACAGAATATAAGTCGCTGACCCATTATACAAAAGGTACGCAGTCACCCCATAAAGAGGCTCCCACTGCTTGTACGTACACGGTTTCAGGTTCTTTTTCACTCCCCTCGCCGGGGTTCTTTTCGCCTTTCCCTCACGGTACTGGTTCACTATCGGTCAGTCAGGAGTATTTAGCCTTGGAGGATGGTCCCCCCATATTCAGACAGGATACCACGTGTCCCGCCCTACTCTTCGAGTTCACAGCAAGTGTGCTTTCGTGTACGGGACTATCACCCTGTACCGTCGGACTTTCCAGACCGTTCCACTAACACACAAGCTGATTCAGACTCCGGGCTGCTCCCCGTTCGCTCGCCGCTACTGGGGGAATCTCGGTTGATTTCTTTTCCTCGGGGTACTTAGATGTTTCAGTTCCCCCGGTTCGCCTCGTTAACCTATGTATTCAGTTAACGATAGTGCAACGGATTGCACTGGGTTTCCCCATTCGGACATCGCCGGGTCAAGGGTTCATATCACCTCGCCGGCGCTTTTCGCAGATTAGCACGTCCTTCATCGCCTCTGACTGCCAGGGCATCCACCGTGTACGCTTAGTCGCTTAACCTCACAACCCGAAGATGTTTCACTTCTGATTGCGAAAATTTGAGAGACTCGAACACACATGAGCTGTGTGTCGTTTCAATTTTCAGCTTGATCCAGATTTTTAAAGAGCAAA
>NZ_JBLVXX010000092.1:3293-4928 GCF_048283985.1 Enterobacter cloacae complex sp. 6730903
CAAAGGCAGGTTCTTTAAGGTAAGGAGGTGATCCAACCGCAGGTTCCCCTACGGTTACCTTGTTACGACTTCACCCCAGTCATGAATCACAAAGTGGTAAGCGCCCTCCCGAAGGTTAAGCTACCTACTTCTTTTGCAACCCACTCCCATGGTGTGACGGGCGGTGTGTACAAGGCCCGGGAACGTATTCACCGTGGCATTCTGATCCACGATTACTAGCGATTCCGACTTCATGGAGTCGAGTTGCAGACTCCAATCCGGACTACGACGCACTTTATGAGGTCCGCTTGCTCTCGCGAGGTCGCTTCTCTTTGTATGCGCCATTGTAGCACGTGTGTAGCCCTACTCGTAAGGGCCATGATGACTTGACGTCATCCCCACCTTCCTCCAGTTTATCACTGGCAGTCTCCTTTGAGTTCCCGGCCTAACCGCTGGCAACAAAGGATAAGGGTTGCGCTCGTTGCGGGACTTAACCCAACATTTCACAACACGAGCTGACGACAGCCATGCAGCACCTGTCTCAGAGTTCCCGAAGGCACCAAAGCATCTCTGCTAAGTTCTCTGGATGTCAAGAGTAGGTAAGGTTCTTCGCGTTGCATCGAATTAAACCACATGCTCCACCGCTTGTGCGGGCCCCCGTCAATTCATTTGAGTTTTAACCTTGCGGCCGTACTCCCCAGGCGGTCGACTTAACGCGTTAGCTCCGGAAGCCACGCCTCAAGGGCACAACCTCCAAGTCGACATCGTTTACGGCGTGGACTACCAGGGTATCTAATCCTGTTTGCTCCCCACGCTTTCGCACCTGAGCGTCAGTCTTTGTCCAGGGGGCCGCCTTCGCCACCGGTATTCCTCCAGATCTCTACGCATTTCACCGCTACACCTGGAATTCTACCCCCCTCTACAAGACTCTAGCCTGCCAGTTTCGAATGCAGTTCCCAGGTTGAGCCCGGGGATTTCACATCCGACTTGACAGACCGCCTGCGTGCGCTTTACGCCCAGTAATTCCGATTAACGCTTGCACCCTCCGTATTACCGCGGCTGCTGGCACGGAGTTAGCCGGTGCTTCTTCTGCGGGTAACGTCAATCGACAAGGTTATTAACCTTATCGCCTTCCTCCCCGCTGAAAGTACTTTACAACCCGAAGGCCTTCTTCATACACGCGGCATGGCTGCATCAGGCTTGCGCCCATTGTGCAATATTCCCCACTGCTGCCTCCCGTAGGAGTCTGGACCGTGTCTCAGTTCCAGTGTGGCTGGTCATCCTCTCAGACCAGCTAGGGATCGTCGCCTAGGTGAGCCGTTACCCCACCTACTAGCTAATCCCATCTGGGCACATCCGATGGCAAGAGGCCCGAAGGTCCCCCTCTTTGGTCTTGCGACGTTATGCGGTATTAGCTACCGTTTCCAGTAGTTATCCCCCTCCATCAGGCAGTTTCCCAGACATTACTCACCCGTCCGCCACTCGTCAGCAAAGCAGCAAGCTGCTTCCTGTTACCGTTCGACTTGCATGTGTTAGGCCTGCCGCCAGCGTTCAATCTGAGCCATGATCAAACTCTTCAATTTAAAAGTTTGATGCTCAATGAATTAAACTTCGTAATGAATTACGTGTTCACTCGTTGAGACTTGGTATTCATTT
>NZ_JBLVXX010000093.1:0-4834 GCF_048283985.1 Enterobacter cloacae complex sp. 6730903
AATGACGAAAGCAGGTATGCCTGAAAGCGTGCGTATTGCCTGAAAACACAACCCGCTACGGGGGAGACTTACCCGAAATCTGATTTATTCAACAAAGCCCTATCTTGCCAAAGTCGCTAGTCGCTTGTTTGCCTTAGCTTTAGATTTTATGCTTATGGAGGCGGTTTGATTTTCATCCGATACTTTTTCTAGCACTGGCACCACAGAGGAAATGGACTTTTCTTTTGAAATTTTGGATGCACCTGAAGAAAGTGGGCTTTCAGATGGTATAGAGGTATCGCTTCCCTCATTTTCAATCTTCACACCAAAGCAGGCATGTTCCTTTTGTACAAGGAAGGTTTCTTTTACAGAAACAGAATCCTGCTTTGAATTATCTAATTGTAGAGGTGTTAAATACTCCTTAAACTTTTGATCTAAGACATTCTCTAGCAATACATTAATAGGAGGCTTAGGTTCAGTATCTATAGTATTTCCATCATTCAGAAACCTATTAAGATCTGCAAGTGTTAATCTTTCGTTTAAACCATTTATAAAATTTGCCAAGTCAGGAAATAAATTATTTAATACCAACCCGGTACTAATAGCCGACCTAATTAAATCCAGTTGGTCACCCCTATGACAAAGTTCTGTTTTTTTCAAGAAACTATAAACATAGGGTGCTTTTCTTTCGGATATCCAGAAAGACCGGATCTGAATCCGGTCGTTATCTGCCTTATTTGAGATAGGGTATTTAGCCATGTTCTAGCTCATTATTCTGAATAAATAGTATCAGCAATTGCCAAAGATAATGCGAACTGCGGATTGTCTACCATGATAACTTTAGCCGTTTCAAAATGTTTACGAATAGCTGTTTCGATGAGATATGAACCTCCCCCAACAAGGAAAACATTATGAGGCCTCTCTTCGACTTGTGTAACCGCTCTGATTACTTTACTTTGCAACTTCTGTACCGCAGAGTTTACCGCATCAAAAACACCGTCACGCTTGTCCTCTGCAACCTTCAAAGCTGATTTATCATGACGATTATCAACAAGATGATGAATGTAAGCATTACTCGTATTCAGTTTCTCAGATTCAAGATACCTGCTGATCTCATCGTAAACAATAGAACAACCAATACGGTCAAAACCTTTTACTTTCGAAATCTGTTCTAATTGCCCAGTAATACTTGCAACATCAAGAGTAGTACCACCAAGATCAATTACCAAACTTGATTCAAATGAAGCAATATCCTCAATTTCATCTGCCCGGGTCACAGCTGGTAAAGATTCAGGGAAAACAGTCACAGACAAAACGTTAAAAGAATAGCGTTTACCGTCAAGATAACGCTCTACTGGTTTCATCAGATTATCTTTTTTTCTCTGAATATTTTCAATATTCGTTTCCCCTAAAGCAGTATAGAACTGGCTAAGTGGTAAAGTAACAAAGAGGTGAACATCCTGAGGAACTAAACCAGAAGCATGAAGTGCATGGTGAACATTTAACCGGCTAATTTCATCGTATTGGTGAGATACATCAGTCGATTCCAGTGAGTTACTAGATTCGCTGTGATGCGAAAACCTTTCCAGCCCATCAATAAGATAGTTAAAAGGATTGAGACCCTCATGGCGAACACGGAAATCTGGAACAAAACTATTTTGTGTAAGCAAGGGAACTAATTCGTTTCTTTCATTAAGACAAACCAGTTTTGCAGCTTTACTTCCATCATCGACAACGATTTTTAAAGCTTCAGTGATATCCTGCACTGATGGTGAAACAGGACTTTCAGATTTTAATAGTTCAGCCATAAAAACTCTCTTTTATTAATAGGACCATATTAGATATTAACTTTATACATTAATGGTGACCTATTATCAACATTAACACTATTAAAAAAATACGTAAGTCTATGTTATTTCAGCATCCTTCCATTTTAAATACCTTACCGTTAAATTTCCTGTATTCATGTATTAACCATGTTTATAAAGGAGCCAATTATAATCAGAAAGTTACTTTGCATCCTAAGTATGAACTGTTTGAGAGCCAGGACTGGGGCCTTTACCTGTAAGTAACAAAGGTCCTTAGGCTTAGAATCCAAAATGACGCCTTTTTGTAAAAAAATCATAGTTCGAAATACCGTATCATCGATGTAAACATACGTAGAGGAATTTATGGCAGCTGAGCACGTCCAAACTATAGACCTTACAAACTTCTCCGGAAGGATTTTCTTTCTGGCAGATCCTCATGGACATTACTCTGCGCTGTGCAACTTGATCCAATCAGTTACAAAGCCAGAAGAAGAGATAGTAATTTTCTCTACTGGAAATTTGTTTGACTATGGGCCGGAACCCATAGAATTGATGAAGGCGATAAACAGTGGCTTTTTCGATGGACGTTTTGTGAGGCATTTCTCAGCTGCCGGAGCCGGAGAAGAAATGTTAAAAAAATTGTTACCATTAAACAAAGACCGGAGAACATTTTACCCCAGCACATACCTCAATGAGAGATGGTGTGTAATGGGCGGAAAGTGGCATAAAGCTGTGAATCGTTACTATTTAGAGGAAGAGGTAAAAAAACTTCTTAATACCCAGCTTGGTACGATGATGCAGATTTTACTAAAAGGCGATATAAAAATTGGGGTTTGCCCTTCTGATTACGCCCCTATCCGCACATCATTCACTGATACTTATAATGCGCTTCAAGCATTCAACTATGCCAATGTGAATATTTTTCAGAGCCAGTTTCTATTCGGTATGGACCATGCCGTAATACCAATGATGATAAATGACGTCAACCTTATGGTCCTAGGTAGGAATCCTGTAAACAGCATTCGAAAAGCCCATGGTCGTACTCAAAACAATCTTCCAGTACTGATCGGTAATTGTTTGCATATAAATACTGGATCACTCTATATGTCAAAATTAGAAGACCAGGTAATAGTTGCTCCGGGTATACCGCAAACTGACTCACCAGCACTTACATTAGTAGAAATAATCATGAAGAACAATCCAGTTTTATTGTGTCATCAGCTAATACAAACAACAAACAAGTTTTATTCACTTAAAACCTATCCTTTAGAACTCGATTCGATTGAAAACAACATTGAGGTAACAAGATGAAGATAAATTGGAAGATTATCTCAATTTCAACATTACTTTTGCATCTTCACGCAGCAGCTGCACCACATCAAGAGAAAGAGCATAGAAAAGATGCTTTTTCTTCTGCCGCACAGAAAAGTGATTCACTTATATCTGCTAAAGCGGAGCTTATAAACGGAAGGTGGTTTATAAATGGTAAATATAGGCCTGTTCTAAAGACCAGCATGACCAAAACCAATTTCTTAGAAATCATGAATGTTTCAAATAAAGAATCACTTTTTATTGTGATACCAAAACTTGAGTATAATATCATTGCCAAAAATAAAATCTTACTAAATGAAAAAATTGCATTAAGCGAAGGCACATCCGGAAAAAGCATTGTTTGGGTCGAGCCAAAATCAAGTCTAACTATATCGTTTATAAATGACCTTGCTAATACGCCCCTTCAGGCTATCGTTTCGATCACAAGAAACAACAAAGATATAATTGCCATCTTTGGACCGGATCAGGGTAAAGGGTTTACTCTTCCCGGAAATACGTCTAATGATCAAGTGTCCGTTCCTGACTATTCTGACCTAAATATAAAAAAACTTAACATACCTCAAAGTGTTGGTAATCCAGTAACCATCAATCCTAAAGAGAAGAATTACCTCTTAGTTGGACAAGGAAAATATGAAATCTTATCTCTTCCTAAATATCAACATTTAGTATTTTCTGAACCCGTTTATATTGAGAAAAGAAAAAATATCCTCGGTGGTTATGGTTATTGGACGAAAGAAACAATTCTCTACCCCGGTGAATCATTATCTTTTATAACGAGCGCCAAAAACAATCTAAGGAAGCGGGATGATTAAAGTTATCACACTTTTATTGTTTGCATTACTGACTGGTTGTCAGTCAGTAGAAAGTAAAATCGAAGAACTCCCGACAGTTGGTTTTGACCCTATTCTATACAATAAAAGTGAGGCCTTTACTGACGGAAAAGTTACTTTACGTGTCGAAAGTTCAGGAACTGATGTTTGGCTTGTCGCCAAGAATGGAACCAGAAGTTTTATTGAGCTTTCAGGCCTAACGCTAGGTGGTAGTCGTTGTGCTTACAATGCCCGTAGTAAGCAACTTTTGCCCCCAGGCAGCGTAAGCACATTCGTAGTTCCTACGGTTGGAATGCTTGGACTTTGCTTCAACAATGAAGATCAACTTATGTTTATTAACCGTGCTTTTAGCAGAATCTCTCCCAAAGCAAAAGGAAAAGATTCGCTTTCGCTTTTATTTTCTGTTAGTTACGATTTTCCCGGAAAAGCGGACCTAATTACTAACCACGATTTTCAAGAGTTATATCTTTTATTTTTGAATGAGGATAATCTATGAAACAAACATTAATTGTTATTTTAATATGTTTTTGTCACACGGCTTTAGCATATCCATACCGTATCTATACTGTCCCGGAAGGGGCATTAGTAAAAAACATACTAACTAATGAATATCTAGGAAAAACCCCTGTGGTTGTGGACGTGAGCAATACCGAAGCTGGTTCTACTTTTGGGATTTCATTATTTAGACATGAAAATGTTGCTATAAAGATTTTTACAGTAATGCCTTCAGCAGAAAATAATTTTGCTGTTTCTGGACCTGACGTTGCAACTATGTCATTGCCGGGAAAAGCACCTTTAAACGTAGTAAATGATGGGAATGGCGCTTCTGTTCATATAGAACTAAGACCTTATATGTCTGAACCTGCGCACACCCCATATTAATAT
>NZ_JBLVXX010000094.1:0-4657 GCF_048283985.1 Enterobacter cloacae complex sp. 6730903
TCACGCTGAAAATGCCGGCCTTTGAATGGGTTCATGTGCAGCTCCATCAGCAAAAGGGGATGATAAGTTTATCACCACCGACTATTTGCAACAGTGCCAACGCCGGGTTATTCTTATTTGTCGCTTCTTTACTCGCCTTTATCGGCCTTCACTCAAGGATGTATTGTGGTTATGCGTTATATTCGCCTGTGTATTATCTCCCTGTTAGCCACCCTGCCGCTGGCGGTACACGCCAGCCCGCAGCCGCTTGAGCAAATTAAACAAAGCGAAAGCCAGCTGTCGGGCCGCGTAGGCATGATAGAAATGGATCTGGCCAGCGGCCGCACGCTGACCGCCTGGCGCGCCGATGAACGCTTTCCCATGATGAGCACCTTTAAAGTAGTGCTCTGCGGCGCAGTGCTGGCGCGGGTGGATGCCGGTGACGAACAGCTGGAGCGAAAGATCCACTATCGCCAGCAGGATCTGGTGGACTACTCGCCGGTCAGCGAAAAACACCTTGCCGACGGCATGACGGTCGGCGAACTCTGCGCCGCCGCCATTACCATGAGCGATAACAGCGCCGCCAATCTGCTGCTGGCCACCGTCGGCGGCCCCGCAGGATTGACTGCCTTTTTGCGCCAGATCGGCGACAACGTCACCCGCCTTGACCGCTGGGAAACGGAACTGAATGAGGCGCTTCCCGGCGACGCCCGCGACACCACTACCCCGGCCAGCATGGCCGCGACCCTGCGCAAGCTGCTGACCAGCCAGCGTCTGAGCGCCCGTTCGCAACGGCAGCTGCTGCAGTGGATGGTGGACGATCGGGTCGCCGGACCGTTGATCCGCTCCGTGCTGCCGGCGGGCTGGTTTATCGCCGATAAGACCGGAGCTAGCAAGCGGGGTGCGCGCGGGATTGTCGCCCTGCTTGGCCCGAATAACAAAGCAGAGCGCATTGTGGTGATTTATCTGCGGGATACGCCGGCGAGCATGGCCGAGCGAAATCAGCAAATCGCCGGGATCGGCGCGGCGCTGATCGAGCACTGGCAACGCTAAGCCGGCGGTGGCCGCGCGCGTTATCCGGCCCGCAGCACCTCGCAGGCGTGCCGGGCGATATGACTGGCGGCGGCATCGGAAAGATGCCGGTCGGTAATGATGGTGGTGAACCGGGTCAAAGGTAACGCCATAAACGTGGCCACCTGATTGTATTTCGAACTGTCGCACAGCAGGATGCTTCTCGCGCTGACCTGGCTGACGGTCTCCTTGACGGTAACCTTGTTCTCATCAGGGGTGAATATCCCGCGACTGTCCCAGCCGCTGGCGGAGATAAAGGCCGTATCGATAGCCAGGTGGCGTAACGTACGCGCCGCCGATTCGCCCACGCAGGAGCGGTTCTCCCGGCACAGAGTGCCGCCGGTGTGGATCACGCCGCACTGGCTGGCATCGATCAGCAGCTGGGTTATCTCAAAATCATTGGTGACCACCTGGAGATCGTTCCGGTCGAGGATCGCCCGCGCCAGCGCCAGGGTGGTAGTCCCGGCATCCAGATAGATGCAACTGTTTTTAGCGATATGACTCGCCGCCAGCGCGCCGATCGCCTGTTTCTCCTCACTCTGCAGCGTGCTTTTCACCAGATGACTGGGTTCCGCGGCCAGCCGGCTGACGGCGCGTACGCCGCCCGAGACGCTGACCAGCAGCCCCTGCTCCTCCAGTTTACTGACGTCCCGACGGATGGTCATATGGGACACGCCGAGGATCTCCGTCAGCTCGTTAATGCTTACCGCCCCACGCTGCTCCACCAGGGCTAAAATACGCTGATGTCGTTCTATTGGAATCACCGCTCTCCCCTTACCATTTTTTCACACCAGGCGTCACCACCCAGGCTACGGCCCTGGCGACACCCGGTGTTGTTATCGCGCTTTGCCGCTGTTTTTTACGCTATTTTAGGGCAAGAATCGCCGCTGTGCAGCCTCTTTCCGCCTGTGAATTTTTTATATTCATGTGGGTTATTCGTGATAACTCTCACATAAATTCACATGATAACGCTTTATTCTATCATTAAATCACATTAATTAACTAATGTTCACAAGGAGACCAGCATGGCTGCACACACTAACGTCTGCGTGATTGGACTGGGTTCAATGGGCATGGGCGCCGCCCGCGCCTGCCTGCAGGCGGGCCTGAACACCTGGGGCGTTGACATCAATCCCGACAACTGTCGCGCACTGCTGGCGGCGGGCGCCAAAGGCGCGGGCCCCAGCGCGGTGCCGTTCGCCGCGGAACTGGATGCAGTTGTGCTGCTGGTGGTCAATGCCGCCCAGGTGCGGGGGATCCTGTTCGGCGAGAGCGGCCTCGCCGCCCATCTGAAGCCGGGCACCGTCGTGATGGTGTCGTCCACCATCGCCTCCGCCGATGCTCAGGCCATTGCCGAGGCGCTGGCGGAGTACCAGCTATTGATGCTCGACGCGCCGGTATCGGGCGGCGCCGTGAAAGCGGCCGCCGGCGACATGACGGTGATGGCCTCCGGGAGCGATGCCGCCTTTGCCCGACTCGCGCCGGTGCTGGACGCCGTGGCCGGCAAAGTCTACCGCATCGGGAGCGACATTGGTCTTGGCTCGACGGTAAAAATTATCCATCAGCTGCTGGCCGGGGTGCACATCGCCGTTGCCGCCGAAGCGATGGCGCTTGCCGCCCGCGCCGGGATCCCACTGGAGACGATGTATGACGTGGTCACCCACGCGGCGGGTAATTCCTGGATGTTTGAGAATCGCATGCAGCACGTCCTGGATGGCGATTACTCGCCAAAATCCGCTGTCGATATTTTTGTCAAAGATCTCGGGCTGGTGAATGACACTGCCCGGGCGCTGACCTTCCCGCTGCCGCTCGCTACCACCGCGCTGAATATGTTCACCTCCGCCAGTAATGCCGGATTCGGTCGGGAAGATGACAGCGCGGTGATCAAGATTTTCAACGGCATCACCCTGCCGGGCCATAAACAGTGAGGAGAGACAACATGCAGCTTGGTGTCATTGCCGATGACTTCACCGGCGCCACGGATATTGCCAGCTTCCTCGTGCGCAACGGCATGCCGACGGTGCAACTGAATGGCGTGCCGACCCGCGATATTCCGCTGACCAGCGAGGCGGTGGTCATCAGCCTGAAAACCCGCTCCTGCCCGGCGGAAATGGCCGTCAGCCAGTCGCTGGCGGCCCTGCGCTGGCTGCAGGCCCAGGGCTGTCAGCAGTTTTATTTCAAGTACTGTTCCACTTTCGACAGCACCGCGCAGGGCAACATTGGCCCGGTGCTGGATGCCCTGCTGGCCGAGCTAGGTGAGACGCGGACGGTGATTTCCCCGGCGCTGCCGGTTAACGGCCGCACGGTCTATCAGGGATATCTGTTCGTCGGCGAGCAACTGCTGAATGAGTCCGGGATGCGCCACCATCCGGTGACGCCGATGGAGGATGCGCACCTGGGCCGCTTAATTGAGCGCCAAGGGCGCGGAAAAGCCGCGCTGATTGCCTGGCCGATTGTCGCCCGGTCGCCGCCGCGCTGGCGGCAGTCAACGATCCGGCGGTGCGCTATGTGGTGCTCGACGCCCTCAGCGAACAGGATCTGCTCACCCAGGGCGTGGCGCTGCGGGAGATGAAGCTGGTCTCCGGCGGTTCCGGCCTCGCCATCGGCCTCGCCCGCGACTGGGCGCAGCGCCATGGCGCCAGGGGGGAAAGCGCTCAGGCCGGCATGCCGCTGGCCGGTCCGGCGGTGGTGCTCTCGGGCTCCTGCTCGGTGATGACCAACAGCCAGGTGGCGGCCTATCGTCAACAGGCCCCCGCCCGCGCCGTCGACTTAAGCGCCTGCTTTACCGATCTGGAGAGCTACGTCAGGACGCTGACTGACTGGGTGGACGCGCAGCGCGATGCGCCGCTGGCGCCGATGATCTATGCCACCACCGAGCCGCAAACGCTGCAGCGGATCCAGGCGCAGTATGGCGACAAGGCCAGCAGCGAACGGGTGGAACAGCTGTTTGCCGCTCTTGCCGCCGCCCTGAAGGCGAACGGATTTACCCGCTTTATTGTGGCCGGAGGGGAAACGTCGAGCATTGTGGCGCAGACCCTGGGGGTTGAGGCGTTCCATATTGGGCCGACCATCTCCCCTGGCGTGCCCTGGGTGCGTGACACCCGCCAGCCGCTCTCCCTGGCGCTGAAGTCAGGTAACTTCGGCGATATCCAGTTCTTTGCCCGTGCCCAGCAGGAGTTTCGTCATGACTGAGCAACAACTGCGAGAGGAAATGGTGCAGATTGGCGCCTCGTTGTTTAGCCGCGGCTATGCCACCGGCTCCGCTGGCAATCTGTCGCTGCTGCTGCCGGACGGCAACCTGCTGGCGACGCCGACCGGCGCCTGCCTCGGCGAACTGCAGGCTCAGCGGTTGTCGGTGGTGACGCTGCAAGGGGAATGGATCTCCGGCGACAAACCGTCGAAAGAGGTCACTTTTCACCGGGCGGTCTATTTGCACAACCCGGCCTGCAAGGCGATCGTCCACTTGCACAGCCACTATCTGACCGCGCTCTCCTGCCTGCAGGGGCTCGGGCACTGTTGCAAAGTTAGCGATGAGGCAGCCTTTTGTCTTATTCAAAGGCCTTACATTTCAAAAACTCTGCTTACCAGGCGCATTTCGCCCAGGGGA
>NZ_JBLVXX010000095.1:0-4366 GCF_048283985.1 Enterobacter cloacae complex sp. 6730903
GTGCTGTTTCATCTTCTAGTAAACTAAATTTTATTTTTAGGGTTTTCTTCAACTTGAAGTAATATTATCTCACAACAGATTAGTCACTTAGGTTAACTGAGCGGCTTTTATATTTTTCAATTAAAATATGCAAAACTCCCATTGCACCATGTGCATAAAAATAGACCTCAATGAAAGTAGTAAAGAACTTATGCCAGTGGATTACTGTTTCAGCCAGATTTGACTGCATGGTATTCAACAAGAACCATAGGCCACCTGAAAGTGCTACAATTAGCAATGCTAGAACTCCAAATCCTTGGATTGTACTGGCAATACCTCCCGAATGTGCATCGGGCAGTCGGAAACTAGTCAACGTTTTTATATCTTGCTTAATACCACTAAAGTCAAGCCCTACCCATGAAAAATAATAAGTAAAACCTCTTTGAGTAAGCATCCAACTTAACATAATAAAACCACAAATAATCAGTCCTAACCCTGAAATAATGTGCATCCAGGTTATAACTCCTTCAAGACTATGTTCACCAATTGCTTCGGTCTCTGTCAGATTAGAGTTAATAATTTGTGATAATATTAGAAATGCCACAATGATGTGAAGAATACGAAAAAAAGGAGCGTAATCATGGGGTAATAGATTCCAGAGTCGCAATTTCATTAATGAGTCCTTAGTAAATTTATCGATGATCTTAATCATACAAAAGAATTATTAGGATAACCTTAATTCTTAAAATTGCAGCAGGCATTAGTTCACCTCTGATATGGCCACTTGCGAAATGGGAATGGTAACTGTTATTACTATGTGTTTACTTGCTGTTCTTGTTACGCAGCCCCTTAAACACATTACTTTCAAATATGATTTCCTGCTGGGTTTAAATATGTGTCTTTCTATAGTGCGGCAACCTATTTTTACACCAACTCATGAATTAAATAAGAATCATAAATTAAATGAGAGGTTTAATTCTCTTGCTTAACGCGATGATATTAAATGGAAATTTTAATTTTTGTAATTTATTAAACAGTTAGAATGAGACATGGTAAATACGATCTTCCTTTAGATAATTCTGATAGCACTTTTTCTACTGGGCAGTCTGCAATGTCCGCTTCACGCCCTGAGACATTCGACAAGCTTTTTATGGCTTCAGTAAGGGCGAGTGTCTCGCTTCGAGAGCCAGCAAATATTTCGCTTCGTCATAACAGGTTCTGGCCTTCCAGCAGCGGTAAATGATCCTTATCCATTTGAACGCCAGTGCCCGGATCGCAGACTGATGAGATTTGCCCTTTTCTCTAAGGCCCTGATAATACAGTTTGGCCCAGTATGATGAATTAACCGTCTTGGCAGCCCATTCAACAAAGGTCTGCCTGACGAACTTGGCACATTGCCATCGCCAGTGAACCCATGATTTTTGGCCGCTTCGTTCGGTCACCGGTGCTATACCTGCGTAGTTTTGAATTTCTTCAGCGCTGTTAAACCGGTCACGATTATCACCAAGTGCAGCAAGCATCCGTGGGCCCATGCACGGTCCCATGCCCGGAAGTGATTTGAACAGCCCCGCATCTGGCAATGTGTCAAACAGCGTTTCGATTCGTTCGTCATAGGTTTTGATGATTTCACTCACGACTTTAATTTGTGTCGCCAGTGCTGCTGCCATCAAAGCATTAGCCTCTATAACACTCGGGTCTGTAGTCAATGGGATCGCATTATCAATACTCGCAACACGTTGCTCGGTAAGGGCCATAGCGCGACCACCTTTGGCATTCAGAAAGTTGCGGATCGTGTCGCGTCTGGCTCGTTTCAGTTGTTGCAGACTGGGCCACCGGATAATCAGCTCACACAACAGTAAGCTACCCCGATGTGAGAACCACTCCAGTGGCTGAGGATAATACTGTTTAAGCGTGTTGATTATCCGGTTCACAAAGCGTCGTTTATCTTCAACCAACTGACGACGTTGCTCAACCAGTTGCTGAAGTAAGCGAATATCCGCATTGTCGGGTTCAATAGCTTTTATCTTCTGGGGGTAACGCAGCATTAACTCTAATGCCAGCTCGGCATCCTGCGGATCATCTTTAGCGCCGCTGGGCGAGAAGGCTTGCCGATAACGAGCCAGGGACAATGCGTGGACGGGGAAAACGGTGATAAAGGGGTATTTTTGAAGAGCATATACCACGGGGCCCTTCTTCAGTTCGAGAGCTATTGCGATTCTACCTTTTACTTTCTGGTGTAACTCAGTAAGCCAGGCATCAAGCGCTTCTGCTGTATGTTCAATCACATCGAATACGCGTTCACCGTTTTTAAACTGAACACAGACATCGTGTTTTTTATCAGCCCAGTCCAGACCAACGTGCGCAGCAAATTGATTAGTCACAGTCATCACCAACTCCTTTTTATCGGGGATTGGTATGCATTCCACGCTCTTCGAAAGAAATATAGCCAGCAGTTTATCTGCATGCCCTGAGTATTCGTTAGCGAACGTGGAGCACCTACTGGCTCGAAAGAAAAGCGGCGATCATCACATGATTCTCGCTCAATATTCGTAACCAGTAAGCGCATACCCTGAATCACTTCAAAGTGTAATTCTCAGGGTACGAATGACTATATCTCGCTCTTAGCGGACATTAGCATAGGCTATTTACCATAACGCCGCATTACGCGTACCGCTCAGACGGCCTGAGCGCGTTTCTGACGTGTCCCCGTTAAAAACAGTAACAAACCACCCGAAAATGCACGCCAGAAACGCTACGTAAGAATCTATCCTATGACTGGATATGCACTCAACTGAATAACGCCTGGTTTCAGTCCATTTTATCGGGATCAGCCTTCTTTCTGGGTAATTTAGGGGGCTTCACTTGCTGATTACTTTGCGTGCGGCGCGTGAGCCAAGGATGGTCAGCTTTAGGTTTTACGTAGAATTTTGAGCGTAAATCAAAACGGGCATTATCCACACGTTCATGGACACTTTTTTCATCATCCAGTGGTATAGGCTCCGGGCCATCAACATATTTTTCCCATCCCAACGCTTTCCCATCATACAGAACCTTAATTTCACCGTTAAAGCTTTCGCATACCGTGACAACCGAATGCCGAAGTCGATATCCCCGGCCTTCACTGCGAATCTGAAACGCACTGCTTTTGTACTGGAAAGTGAGATTTTTGGAGAGAACGCGCTTCGCCTGGAGGCTGAAGATATAACCCAGTTCCTCTTCAGAATGGTGTACATCAAGATGGGCGTTATCAGCAATACGAGGCGGCGTAGCAAACCGGTTGTTATAGGCTTCAATAAAGGTCGGCAACCATGCGTTTGCTGTTTCAATATCACTGATACCCTGAAGCCGCATTTCTTTGACCAGCCTGTCCTGCAGTGTCTGATTGGCACGCTCTACCCGCCCTTTTGCCTGCGGGCTGTTGGCATGGATTGGCTCGATGCCCAGTGTCTTTATCGCACGTGTGAACTGAGTCAACTCTCCTTCCCGCTCCGGGTTATTTACTCTGAATATACTGTGTCTGTCAGAATAGAGAGCCAGTGGTACGCCATGATCATTAAGGTAACCCCGGAGGGTTTCCATGTAAGCCCGGGTTGTTTCTGCAGGAGCGAATCGTAGCGCCATCAGAGCGCTGGTAGCATCATCGATAAAGACTATCAGTGTGCATTTGGGGCCCCGACCTTCAAACCAGTCATGAGGCGAGCCATCAATCTGGATGAGTTCACCGTAGGATGGGCGCCGCATCCGGCGCTGATAAATTCGGGCAAACTTACGACGACGTTCGCGCCATATGCCCTCCTCTACCATCCACTTCCTGAGAGTTTCAATGGATAAACACAAGCCGTGTATCTCGCGCAATTTTTCGCACGCAAGCGTAGGTCCAAAATCAGCGTAGCGGCCTTTGAGGAGTGAAATTACTGTTGCTCTGAATTCGGTAGAAAAGGAATTATTGGGACGCTTTCCACGTCGGCGGGAAACTAGACCAGAAGGCCCTTCATTTCTATACCGTTGCACCAGACGTTTAACCTGCCGAATAGAAATGCCAATGCGTGCCGCAGCTTGTTCCTGAGTAATATGGCGATTAAGTGACTCCTGAATAATGTGAAGTCGGTCGAGTTCCTTATGACTCATCGTAACAGTCTCTTTGATCATGAAAAATCCCCCAGAGAATTGTCTGGGGACATTTTAGAATGGTTCAAAGGGGACATTACAGCTTGGTGTTAACAATGGCCTTCTTCTCCTTGCATTTAAGCAGGCAAGAGGCTACTCTGAATGTGACTAGCATACAGGGGCCTCGGGTTGTACTGACCCCAAAAAGTTGGACAGTTAAACACGAGGCACATAGGTCTGGGTTCGATATTCAATTGGACTCAGACCTTTTAATTTCAGG
>NZ_JBLVXX010000096.1:0-4323 GCF_048283985.1 Enterobacter cloacae complex sp. 6730903
GTTACAGGAAGTGCGGATTTTTCCTAAATTTGTAAAAAACCTAAGAATTATCTTAATAAATCTGGTACTTAATTATTATTTTACGTAAAAAGTCTTTGTGGTTTAATGGTTATGTAAGGATTTTTTGATACCCTTATACCCGATGGACCTAAGGTCACTGACAACGATGTTCATGTAGAATCTTCGTTTCTGTAATCCCTTTTGTCCTTGTCCCAAATGATTGATTATTATAATAAAGGCTGATCGAATGCTATCTCGCAACTCACTAATACATGGTTTACGCCGAGACCAGTTAATCGGAGTTCTGACTATTTCAGAGTTTCCGGTAGTTATGGTAGAAAGCCACTTCATTCAGTCTGAGGTTATGGGAATAAAACCCGTAATTTTTAATATTGATGAGCTTCTTGTTTCTATATCCCCAATTTCCTCTCTTAAGTTCGATTGGGAGTGGGCCCCAGTTGATACAATACTCATTGAAGTTATCATTCCACCTGTAGAGTCAGACCTTGTAAGTGCAGAAAATGACTTCCTCCGTGATTCTGGTATTGGCCATATCCAGTGCGAGCCTGGCGGAGCATCAATACGACGTACAGTTACCTTCGTTGGTGGAATAACCGCTGATAACTTACTGTATCAGTTGAGGCTTATGTGCGTAAGCGCGTTAAAACTTTTAGGAGAGGAACTGGGGGATGAAGTCTAAGATTAGATATGTTTTATCTGGTTTTGTTGTGTTATGTGCATTTGCTGGAGTTTATAAAATCCTAAACAATGTTCCGGTTAAACCTGACCTTTTGGACTTCACTGGAAACACATTTAAAAAGACATCACTCTTCCTGCCATGTGATAAAAGCTCGCCTTCTTTAAACATTAAAATTGCTGATAACGAGAAAATCGTGATCAACGGCATCGCTTCAAAAGTAACTTTTGTTGAAAAGGCTGACCCCGTCAAAAGCCCTGGTTTTTGTGATGATCTTGATCTAAACAATTCTCGCCTTGTACATACGGCATCTTACAGCCTGGTGATTTCTGAAACCAAAACAGGATTTACACTATCAAATTTCAAGCATCTTGCCGATGATGAATCATTAGGCGGTATGTGGTTTTATCAAAAGTGACTTTTTATATGGCAACTTCAGACTTCGCTCTTAAAAACCATAATGTTAAAGCATTTGGTCAGGATGCAGCCCTTGTCATTGAGATGAACAATGAAGATGTTAGCTCATCAAAACCTTCACCTTTTTCAAATGAGATTGATAATTATTATCTTACATTGCACGTCGCTCCAAGGAACGCAAAAAAAGATTATGACTGGGGCTCAAACCGTTCTGTACTTCTAAAATTGTCGACGAATGAAGTTATGCAGATGGCATCTGTATTTCTTAGAATCATGCATACTTTAAAGATTGATAAGAGGAAAACCTCACATCATGGCCACGTCGTATACAAAAATATAAGCGTTACCCCAAACGAGAGGGGCGGTTTGTTGTTATCCGCAGGGATAGTTCCAGTCGATAAAGATGGCTTAAAACCCTTCATGCACATGGTCCCCGTCTCACAAATGGATTGCGTTAAAATTGGCCTCTACATACTTGGATATCTTGCTCAAAAAACGCCCTGGGTAAGCTCCGAGTCTATAATTACCGCGCTTCGCTTATCTGAAGCCAAGAATTCAAAATAGCGCATTAACATACGGAATATACGGAAAAATACAGGTTTTTTTAAATGTTATACGAACGGATATTTCTGTTTTTCATCGTAAAGTGAGTTTAATTTTGCTCAGAAAAACAGGTATTCGTCATGAGAAAATCAGGTTTAGGTTTAGCCCTGTTGTTTTCTTTAATTGCTCCGATTAAAGCGGTCTATGCTGAAGCGATTATGATTTCAGGAAAGCTACAGGCTGATTTGCCAGCCGTATCCTTTGACCCGGGGCCGGGCGACTTTGTTGCATACGTTAATTCTAACACTATCACTGCCTCAGGTGCAGGCACAGCCTGTAATGTAACGGTTGATGATCGAGCGACTTCCTCTGTTGATAACCTCGTTTGTTTTTTTGAGTGGTTACCCAATACCTTGGGATTAACTTCTAACGGCTTCACTCTTTCAGGCGTTCCCAACACCACCGGTGATTTAAAACTACCTTACAAGATTTCTTACTTCTCTGGTTCTGAACGGAAAAAAGTTGAAATAGTAAAAGGTGAATATTCAATCAAAAGTGTGGCACCGGTAAAACCAACTATCACCGGTCTTAAATCATCCCTGAACGGATTAGTCTATGACGGCTTTTCTTTCAAATCGTATTTAAAGGATGAAGCGATCAAAGATATCGCTGTTTCTGTTGAACCCCGCAATTATATTCAATACATCTCAATAGGTTCAGGCTCCGCCTGTGAAGTACCTATTGGCGGAACTTCCTGTACCATTGAAGTTGGAAGCATTAAGGCCAGTGATACAGATGAACTTTTGGGTTCACGTGATATCACAATTACAGCAAACTCTAAGAATAATTATTTCGCACCTCCTGAATCCAAAAAGCTTGTTGTTAACTGGGATTATCGGCCTCCTGTAGTAGACCATACACTTTGGAATTTTACCGATGAGGCTAAAACAATCAAAGTAGGTGGCCAGGACATCTATACCGGAGCCAAAACCGTTGCTGTGGCCGTTAAGGTACCCCAGCAAGAAACAGAAGGTGAATGGTGGCTCCCAACAGCTATGTCGCTCACTATGACTCCGGATGGCGTGTTTAAGCCGACGACTAAAGTGACTTTAGATGATGGCACTGAGATTGATTTCAAACAGTCCTGGGCAACCCCTTTACGTAGAACTTTACAGCCGGTAAGTGGACCTCAAAAAGTCGGTGATGAGTACCTCTATATCTTTGACTTAACGGATCTTATAAACGGGTCCTACGCAGCGACTTTTACAGTAGAAAATACGAGCAAAAACTCTTCTACGTACACTGAGCCTGAAAGCAAACTGATGCTGTCTGATAACCCAACGCTTATGGTTCTCAAAGATGGGCAGGTATTAACTAAACGAGCACCCGTATACTTCCTGAACGAGATTATCGTTGCAGCTTTCCAGGGGCAGGCTGGGGTTGCTGACATAAAATCAGTAACAATAGACAACAAAGTAGTTTCGTTAACACCTACAAATTATAAAGGTATTTACTACCTGCCGGTTGGAGACGATTTAGCAGTTAATTCGGATCACGAGATTACTGTGGTGGCTGAAAACCTTTATGGAAAAAACGTAAATTTCAGTACCGTGTTCACTTATCAACCTACTGGATTCACTCTTAAGAATCTGGAAAAAAACGTAACTCTTTACTCGCGCGTACGTCAGTATACGGACCTGCTTAGTCAAACAGCTGGTGATAAATGCACTCTGTTTACCACAGAGGAAAATGCGAATGCTTACCTCGCCTGGTATGGGGAAAAATCAGATGTTACAGCATGCTACCCTCAGTGGAACAATGTCCCTGATGGGTTGGAGTTCTATTTTAAAGGACGTACCCCGGGTCTAACTGGATTCTTTAATAAAACAGGTGAGAATCTGCTCGACTATCAAGTCTATATGATTAACGGGAAGGGCTCTAAAGCGGTTTCCGCAAGGAATCGCCGTACTCTGACCACACAATTACCATACAACCCGATCATCTCTTACAAAAAGAATAAAGTCATAGCAGGCATCAATCCGAACACTGCTCTGGCTTATACGACCGGGGGGGAGGCCGCTCGAATATTAGCGAAGGTGGTACCAGCTGACGTTACGATGATCGTCTCTCAAAACGGCTCTGAGGCTGTCAAAACGTCATTTAAAAATCGTTCCTCAAACAACGATGCAACGACCTTTGTACAAAGGGTCAAGGTTGCTGCTGCACCATTGTGGACAAAGAACGTCTTTGACATAGCTGTAGAATACTCAAAGGATCCAGAATTAAGAACTACAGACACCCTCAACGTATATACGGTGCCTGATTTCAATATTCGAGCATCGATGGAAGTGGATGACAAAAAAACAGCCACATCTCTTGAAGTGCCCTTAAAGGTAACAGTGGGGCGTTATAACAACTCCACACGTAAAAGTGCATTTGACCGTAAAACAATGGGAGAATGGGACGTCACGATATACTCTCAAAAAAGTGTATACGGCAAAGATCCAGAAACAGGCCGTTATAAAACTACATACGAAAGAACTGCGCTGACTGAAGCATTGCCGGTCTGACCTGCTCCCCGTTGATTAGTACACCCCGATGTTAGTAATGTCTTCATAAGCCACATGAGGACATCCCCATGAAGAAGCGTTTTTCCGACGAACAGA
>NZ_JBLVXX010000097.1:0-3933 GCF_048283985.1 Enterobacter cloacae complex sp. 6730903
ATCCCCTGGGCGAAATGCGCCTGGTAAGCAGAGTTTTTGAAATGTAAGGCCTTTGAATAAGACAAAAGGCTGCCTCATCGCTAACTTTGCAACAGTGCCCTTGAGAACGGATCAGTAAATATGCCACGTCGTTCAATCCTGTCCGCCGCCGAGCGCGAAAGCCTGCTGGCGTTGCCGGACACCAAGGATGAGTTGATCCGTCACTACACGTTCAGCGAAACCGACCTCTCCATCATCCGGCAGCGGCGCGGCCCGGCCAACCGGCTGGGCTTCGCCGTGCAGCTCTGTTACCTGCGCTTTCCTGGTGTCATCCTGGGCGTCGATGAGCCGCCGTTTCCGCCCTTGTTGAAACTGGTCGCCGACCAGCTCAAGGTCAGCGTCGAAAGCTGGGACGAATACGGGCAGCGGGAGCAGACCCGGCGCGAGCACCTGGTCGAACTGCAAACGGTGTTCGGCTTCCAGCCCTTTACCATGGGCCACTACCGGCAGGCCGTCCAGTTGCTGACCGAGATGGCCTTGCAGACCGACAAGGGCATCGTGCTGGCCAGCACCTTGATCGAGCACCTGCGGCAGCAGTCGGTCATTCTGCCTGCCCTCAACGCCGTCGAGCGGGCGAGCGCCGAAGCAATCACCCGCGCCAACCGGCGCATCTACGATGCCTTGGCCGAACCGCTGTCGGACGCGCATCGCCGCCGCCTCGACGATCTGCTCAAGCGTCGGGACAACGGCAAAACGACCTGGCTGGCCTGGCTGCGCCAATCGCCCGTCAAACCGAATTCGCGGCACATGCTGGAACACATCGAACGCCTCAAAGCGTGGCAGGCGCTCGACCTGCCTTCTGGCATCGAGCGGTCGGTGCACCAGAACCGCCTGCTCAAGATCGCCCGTGAGGGTGGCCAGATGACGCCCGCCGACCTGGCCAAGTTCGAGGCGCAGCGACGCTATGCCACCCTGGTGGCGCTTGCCATCGAGGGCATGGCCACCGTCACCGACGAAATCATCGACCTGCACGACCGCATCCTGGGCAAGCTGTTCAACGCCGCCAAGAACAAGCATCAGCAGCAATTCCAGGCGTCCGGCAAGGCGATCAACGCCAAGGTGCGGCTGTTCGGCCGCATCGGCCAGGCGCTGATCGAGGCCAAGCAGGCGGGCCGCGATCCGTTCGCCGCCATCGAGGCCGTCATGTCCTGGGATGCCTTCGCCGAGAGCGTCACCGAAGCGCAGAAGCTTGCGCAGCCCGAGGACTTCGATTTCCTGCACCGCATCGGCGAAAGCTACGCCACGCTGCGCCGCTACGCGCCGGAATTCCTTGCCGTGCTCAAGCTGCGGGCCGCTCCCGCCGCGAAGGACGTGCTCGACGCCATCGAGGTGCTGCGCGGCATGAACAGCGACAACGCCCGCAAGGTGCCCGCCGACGCGCCGACCGAGTTCATCAAGCCGCGCTGGCAGAAGCTGGTCATGACCGACACCGGCATCGACCGGCGCTACTACGAACTGTGCGCGCTGTCGGAGATGAAGAACGCGTTGCGTTCCGGCGACATCTGGGTGCAGGGGTCGCGCCAGTTCAAGGACTTCGAGGACTACCTGGTGCCGCCCGCGAAATTCGCCAGCCTCAAGCAGGCCAGCGAATTGCCGCTGGCCGTGGCCACCGACTGCAACCGGTACCTGAACGACCGGCTGACGCTGCTGGAAACACAGCTTGCCACCGTCAACCGTATGGCGACGGCCAACGAGCTGCCGGACGCCATCATCACCGAGTCAGGCTTGAAGATCACGCCGCTCGACGCGGCGGTACCCGACACCGCCCAAGCGCTGATCGACCAGACGGCAATGATCCTGCCGCACGTCAAGATCACCGAACTGCTGCTGGAGGTGGACGAATGGACGGGCTTCACTCGGCATTTCGCGCATCTGAAATCGGGCGACCCGGCCAAAGACAAGAACCTGTTGCTGACCACGATCCTCGCCGACGCGATCAACCTGGGCCTGACCAAGATGGCGGAGTCTTGCCCCGGCACGACCTACGCCAAGCTGGCTTGGCTGCAAGCCTGGCACATCCGCGACGAAACCTACGGGGCGGCGCTGGCCGATCTGGTCAACGCACAGTTCCGCCATCCCTTCGCCGAGCACTGGGGCGACGGCACCACCTCATCGTCGGACGGCCAGAACTTCCGCACCGGCAGCAAGGCCGAGAGCACCGGCCACATCAACCCGAAATACGGGAGCAGCCCAGGGCGGACGTTCTACACCCACATTTCTGACCAGTACGCGCCATTTCACACCAAGGTCGTGAACGTCGGCGTGCGCGATTCGACCTACGTGCTCGACGGCCTGCTGTACCACGAGTCCGACTTGCGGATCGAGGAGCATTACACCGACACGGCGGGCTTCACCGATCACGTCTTCGCCCTGATGCACCTCCTGGGCTTCCGCTTCGCGCCGCGCATCCGCGACCTGGGCGACACCAAGCTCTACATCCCGAAGGGCGACGCCGCCTATGACGCGCTGAAACCCATGATCGGCGGCACGCTCAACATCAAGCACGTCCGCGCCCATTGGGACGAAATCCTGCGGCTGGCCACCTCGATCAAGCAGGGCACGGTGACGGCCTCCCTGATGCTCCGAAAGCTCGGCAGCTACCCACGCCAGAACGGCCTGGCCGTGGCGCTCCGCGAGCTGGGCCGCATCGAGCGCACGCTGTTCATCCTGGACTGGCTGCAAAGCGTGGAACTGCGCCGCCGCGTGCATGCCGGCCTGAACAAGGGCGAGGCGCGCAATGCGCTGGCCAGGGCAGTGTTTTTCAACCGCCTGGGTGAAATCCGCGACCGCATTTTCGAGCAGCAGCGCTACCGGGCTAGCGGCCTCAATCTGGTAACGGCTGCCGTCGTGTTGTGGAACACGGTCTATCTGGAACGGGCTGCGCACGCGCTGCGTGGCAACGGCCATGCCGTTGATGACGCGCTGTTGCAGTACCTGTCGCCGCTCGGTTGGGAGCACATCAACCTCACCGGCGATTACCTCTGGCGCAGCAGCGCCAAGATCGGCGCGGGCAAGTTCAGGCCGCTACGACCGCTGCAACCGGCTTAGCGTGCTTTATTTAATGAGATGGTCACTCCCTCCTTCCCAGTACTATGCTGAGGACAGGCTTTCATTCGGAGAACCATCATGGAAAACATTGCGCTTATTGGTATCGATCTGGGTAAGAACTCTTTCCATATTCATTGTCAGGATCATCGTGGGAAGGCCGTTTACCGTAAAAAATTCACCCGACCAAAGCTAATCGAATTTCTGGCGACATGCCCGGCAACAACCATCGCGATGGAAGCCTGTGGCGGTTCTCACTTTATGGCACGCAAGCTGGAAGAGTTAGGGCATTTTCCAAAGCTGATATCACCGCAATTTGTCCGCCCATTCGTTAAAAGCAACAAAAATGACTTCGTTGATGCTGAAGCTATCTGTGAAGCAGCATCACGTCCATCTATGCGTTTCGTGCAGCCCAGAACCGAATCTCAGCAGGCAATGCGAGCTCTGCATCGTGTCCGTGAATCCCTGGTTCAGGATAAGGTGAAAACAACTAATCAGATGCATGCTTTTCTGCTGGAATTTGGTATCAGCGTTCCGCGAGGTGCTGCCGTTATTAGTCGACTGAGTACCCTTCTTGAGGACAGTAGTTTGCCTCTTTATCTCAGCCAGTTACTGCTGAAATTACAACAGCATTATCACTATCTTGTTGAGCAGATTAAAGATCTGGAATCTCAGTTGAAACGAAAGTTGGACGAAGATGAGGTTGGACAGCGCTTGCTGAGTATTCCCTGCGTTGGAACGCTGACTGCCAGTACTATTTCAACTGAGATTGGCGACGGGAAGCAGTACGCCAGCAGCCGTGACTTTGCGGCGGCAACAGGGCTGGTACCCCGACAGTACAGCACGGGA
>NZ_JBLVXX010000098.1:0-3855 GCF_048283985.1 Enterobacter cloacae complex sp. 6730903
GCAATCACCTTCTCGGAAACCCTCGCGAAATTTCGCAGTCGCGACGCCAGAGACCGAGGGTTAGATCATGCCTAGCATTCACCTTCCGGCCGCCCGCTAAATATCTCCTTTTGGGTTGTTAATAAAACATCCAATAAGTTGACTGTGCGTGAAAAAGAAAGTTTTGTGTGATGGCGTTGAAGATCGCACCGTTAAGCTCTTATGTGGGATGGTGCAGAGCTCGACGACTACCGATAAAACGCAACCGCCGCAAACAGACAAGAAAAAGCCCCAACTGATAACAGTTGGGGCTTCAGTATTGTGATTGGTGGAGCAATAGCACCCTGAACCCAAAACCTTCTCGCTCAACCGGTAGTGGCTGATAACAACTCGTGAGGGCTATTGCGGGTTAAGCATTTAGCGATGTCTAGGGCCAGACTGGACGTCTGAACGCAAGCCGCTGATACTGTACATAACCACAGTATCAGCGGAGGATACCCATGTCGCTGGCAAGGAACGCCACGGCGAGTCAATCGCCCACTCAAACAAACGGTTACGAACGCCACCAACCCGACCAGACGCTGCTCTACCAGCTGGTTGAGCAGCACTACCCAGCCTTCAAAGCCTCACTCGAAGCCCAAGGTCAACACCTGCCTCGCTACATCCAACAAGAATTCAACGACCTCCTCCAATGTGGCCGTCTGGAGTATGGTTTCATGCGGGTTCGCTGCGAGGATTGTCATCACGAGCGTCTGGTCGCCTTCAGCTGTAAACGACGCGGCTTTTGCCCTAGCTGCGGTGCCCGCCGGATGGCCGAGAGTGCGGCGCTGCTGATAGACGAAGTCTTCCCCAAGGAGCCCATTCGCCAGTGGGTGCTCAGCTTTCCTTTCCAGCTACGCTTTTTGCTGGCTCGCCATCCCCAGCTGATGGGCCAGGTCTTGAGTATCGTCTATCGTACACTCTCAACTCATCTGATCAAAAAAGCCGGTTACACCAAAGCCTCTGCACAAACTGGCTCAGTGACTCTTATCCAACGCTTTGGCTCCGCGCTAAATCTCAATGTCCACTACCACATGCTGTTTCTCGATGGTGTCTATGCCGAAGATGACTATGGCAAGCAACGCTTCCATCGTGTCAAGGCACCCACTTACGATGAGCTGAATACGCTCGCTCACACCCTCAGCCATCGCATCGCTCGCTGCATGGAAAAGCGTGGGATTTTGGAGCGTGATGC
Organism: Enterobacter cloacae complex sp. 6730903; assembly: GCF_048283985.1. Lineage (NCBI taxonomy): Bacteria > Pseudomonadati > Pseudomonadota > Gammaproteobacteria > Enterobacterales > Enterobacteriaceae > Enterobacter > Enterobacter cloacae complex sp. 6730903. The sequence goes on from NZ_JBLVXX010000098.1 coordinate 1,214, forward strand.
CGAGAATACGTGGTTGACACTGGAAGAGGGCGAAGACGATACGCTGACTCAATTACATGGTGCTTCGGTTACGTATCGCATTGCCGTCGGCCCCCAGCAAGGGCGCAAAGTCTTCACCCTGCAAACCTTGCCAGGGCGTGAGGATAAAGCCGACTCAAGCAGTCGAGTAGCCAACCATGCTGGTTTCTCGCTACACGCCGGTGTGATGGCCGAAGCGCATCAGCGGGATAAGCTTGAGCGCTTGTGTCGCTACATTAGTCGGCCAGCGGTTTCAGAAAAACGTCTGGCATTAACCGCCAATGGGCAGGTGCGTTACGAGCTCAAAACTCCGTACCGCAATGGCACCACCCATGTGATCTTCGAGCCGCTGGACTTCATCGCCAAACTCGCTGCGTTGGTACCTAAGCCGCGAGTCAACCTCACACGCTTCCACGGCGTCTTTGCACCGAACAGCAAACACCGAGTTCAAGTAACACCCGCCAAGCGGGGCAAGAAGCCCGACAAATCGGAAGGTCTCGATACTAACTGGCGTGACAAGAGTCCTGCAGAGCGCCACCGCGCCATGACCTGGATGCAACGCCTCAAGCGAGTCTTCAATATTGATATTGAAGTCTGCGAACACTGCGGCGGTCACGTCAAAGTGATTGCCAGCATCGAAGATCCGAAGGTCATTGAGCAGATTCTCAAGCATCTGAAACAGAAAACAGCCAAGGCGAATGCCGCCAAGCAGCGTGAGCTGCCACCAGAACGAGCGCCGCCACTGACTCCCAGCCTGTTCGATCCATCACAGAGTCGTCTCTTTGACTGACGACCCCAAATCCAACACTGCTCAACACTGCCAACTTTTAAACGGGGCGGTGGGGCAGTTTGTATCTCTCGAGCTATCAGGCTAGAGATTTTACCGCCAAATCGAACCTTATTAGAGCGGTTTAGGCTGGACCGGCAGTTAAAATTGGGGCTTGAGCGGTAAACGAGTGAGGGAATTTCAGGTAAGATACTTCGGATGAGGAGCAAAAAGGTGGTTTATACTTCCTATACCCAGTAGTGTTCCCCTGTCGGTTTGGTTGGGGTCGATGCCCCACTTTGGGCGCGGCGTTGGGCGCCGCAAGATGAAAGCTCTGTGTGAAGGCTTGGATATTAAGACCTTGGATGATTTCAATGCCATCACCGAAGAGCAGATCGTTAGCGTCGACAAATTCAGCTACAAAACTGCCGCAAAAGTGCTTGCAGGTATGGCTGAACATGCCGAGCTATTCAACAAGATTCAATCAATCATCGGGTTCAAACAGCAGGTCACTTCGGGGGATCGTTTTACCGGTGAGAAGATCGTGATCACCGGTTTTCGTGACGCGGCCTTGGAGAAGCTGATTGAAGCTGAGGGTGGTGAAGTGCAATCATCAGTCTCGTCGAAGACCACCATGGTGATCGCGGCATCCACTTCCGGATCTTCCGGCAAATTGAAGAAAGTGCACGATCTCAACAACAGCGGAAAGGCAAATATCAAACTGATTGATCTGGCCACCTTCCGTAAGCAATATCTGGAACAACCAGCATCGACTGGTTTGGAGTTTTAATGAGTCACCCACAACTTGAGCTAATAGTCGCTGTGGATTCTAAGTTGGGATTCGGGAAAGGCGGCAAGATTCCATGGAAATGCAAAGAAGACATGGCGCGATTTACGCGGATTTCTAAAGAGATCCGCGTGTGCGTTATGGGGAAACACACGTATACTGACATGCGTGACATGCAGTTAGAAAAGGATGGCGCCGAGGAGCGAATCAAGGAGAAAGGAATTCTCCCCGAACGCGAATCGTTCGTGATCTCCTCGACGTTAAAACAAGAAGATGTCATAGGCGCTACTGTCGTTCCTGATCTTCGTGCTGTGATCAACCTGTATGAGAATACCGATCAACGCATTGCTGTCATTGGTGGGGAGAAGTTGTACATTCAAGCTCTTTCATCAGCAACGAAACTGCACATGACCATAATTCCAAGAGAGTTCGACTGTGATCGATTTATTCCTGTTGATCCGATCCAGAACAATTTTCACATTGATTCCAGTGCCAGCGAGACTGTGGAGGCAACCGTTGATGAGACTCAAGAGCGCATTCACTTTGCTACTTACGTGCGTAACAATCAGTAACGCGCTGGCAGTGGAAGAACAAGAACCAGAAACGAAGCAGACGGTGTTGGCCGTCTGCTTCGAAACATCATTATTGGCTCGAGAACTGATCGAGAATACCATTCTTGCGGACGACATCCAAAACAATACAGAAAAGATAGCTTTGCAGTTGTCGGAGCCCCTCCCCCCAACTTATAATGGGATTATTGCTGGGCTAAACAATGCTGTCGCCATGCGTGGGACAGCAAACGTTGAATCGCCATCAAGAGCATCCACAGATTTACGTGCAGCCGTCATCGGTTTATGGTGTATAAATGACACCATAGCCGCCCTGAATCAGACTGATAATGCAGTCTTACAGGACGGCGAGTTGCAACAAACACTTGTCGATTATTACAACAACTTATTGGCTGACATCGTTTGTCGTTTTCAGAAGACGGCTGCACTGAACGTCAGAAGCCGACTGCACTATAGCAGCGGAGGGGTTGGATCCATCAGGCAACGACGGGCTGCTGCCGGC